>JAOUGY010000052.1 GCA_029865445.1 Acidimicrobiia bacterium
GATCTGGTCGCCGCCCCGAGGGTCACCAGACCCAGCAGGAACGAGAACTCGACTGCTGCCGACATGGAGTAGCCCAACGCGAGTGCGGCGAGGATGGTGACGAGGCTGCGGCTCGTACCGGGCCACACCGCCGCCACCTGGGCGATCCCGATGATCAGGCCCTGTTTCAGGCCGAGCGTCTCCAACGGGCGATGACCGGCCGCCTTCTTCCACACGAGGATGACGACACCGCCGGCGATCCAGGCCGCCACCACCGGCCACAAGCCGAAGAGGTTTTCCTTGATGAAATCACTGAACAGGAGTCCGACGATGGCTGCGGGCACGAAGCCGCCGATCAACGCCGCCAGTAGTCGGCGCCCCGCATCCACGTCGGGTCCGCGGCCGGCGATGGCTGCGATCGCCGTCCCTATCCGGCGGCGATACAACCCGAGCACCGCCACTATTGCCCCGGCCTGAATCACGATCGCGTAGGCGTCGGCGGCCGCCTTTGCCTCTGGAGTGCTGGTGAGACCCAGCAACTGCTCGGTGACCGCCAGGTGCCCAGTGGAACTGATGGGGAGGAATTCGGTGACCCCCTCCACGATGCCGATCAGCAGCGCCTCGGGAACGGACATGACGACGTCGCCCGCCTCCAGCACGGCCAGGGCGGTGATCACGGCAATGACGATTGCGGCCGTGATCCAGGGTGTTCGAGATTGCTCCACGGGGAGGGCACACTACCTCTGTGGCGCCGTCGACCGGTAGCCTGTCCCGATGACTCCCGACGCAATCCTGTTCGATGCGGGTGGGACCCTGGTCCTCCAGCACCCCGATCGAATGGCGGCCATCCTCGGGTTTCCGATCGACGCCGGGGCCGCATTCGAGGCTCACTACCGAACGATCGTCGAGTTCTCGACCTTGCGGGCATCGGGTGAACACGCGACGTGGGATTGGTTTCTCGAACGGTATTTCGACCGTCTGGGCCATCCTGCCCCTGTCGAAGCGGGTCCGGTGATCGACCGGGGACGCGGGCTGTGGACCCTGGCGATACCGGGCACCATCGAAGCGCTCGAGCGGCTGAATCGTGCGGGCGTGCGGATGGGTGTGGTGTCGAACTCCGACGGGTCGGTGGAGGAGAGTCTCCGCGAAGCCGGCTTGATCCGCTTCTTCGAGATCGTCATCGACTCGGCCGTGGTTGGCTCGGCCAAGCCCGAGTCGCGCATCTTCCTCATGGCTTGCGAACGAATGGGGCTCGATCCTGCCGGCACCTGGTACGTGGGGGATTCCCGGTTTCACGATGTGGATGGGGCACTCGGTGCCGGCTTCGACCGGTCGTGGCTCGTTGACCCGCTTGGGATCCAGCCGGGCCCGTACTCCATCGAGTCGGTGGGATCGCTGGCAGAGCGCGTCATAGGCGCCGCCGCCGAGTAGCGTGGCGGTTGCTCACCCGGTCGTTCCCCGATTCCACGAGAGCGATGCCCGATCAACCGTCCGAAGAACCCCGAGATCATTGGCGTCCCGGTCAGCCGTGGAAGCCCGAACGGGATACACCTGAACCGCCGGCCACCGCTCCGACTCGCCCTGTCCAGCCCGAGTCATGGACGGAGCAGCCGGTAGCCGCCCGCGCGGTGGTGCCGGAGCCGGAGCCTGAGGCGGCGGCCCCGGCCGAGCCGGAGCCCGAATCGCCGGCTCCTGTATCCGAGAGGACCACGTTGATGCCTGCCGTGACCCCGCCTCCGGCGCAACAGCCACGCCCCCCACCGGCGACACCGGAGGCTCGAGCTGCGCGGCCTGCGAAGCCTCGCAAGAAGCGCCGGTTTCTCAGGCTTCTCTCGGTGTTCGTTGTCTTGGCCGTCAGTCTCGTGGCGCTCGCCATGGTCGTCACGGATGCCCGACTGAACCGAGTCCCGACGCCGTCGATTGCTGGCTCCGGCCCGGGGACGTATCTGATCGTGGGGTCAGACTCGCGCGAGAACCTCCCCGACGATCTCGAAGGCCGTTTCGGGAGTTTCGCCGGCCAGCGGGCCGACGTGATCATCCTCGCCCACGTCTCGGGCGGGACGGTCCAGATGCTCAGCCTTCCCCGCGATCTCAAGGTCTCGATCGACGGGCACGGCACCGACAAGATCAACGCCGCATACGCCTACGGCGGAGCAGATCTCCTCGCGTCGACGATCCAGAACGATCTGGGCGTCGGGATATCGCACTACATGGAAGTCGAGTTTGGCGGCTTCGCCGAGATCGTCGACGCAGTCGGAGGCGTCGAGCTGACCTTCGAATACCCGACTCGCGACGCCAAAAGCGGTCTCGATGTGCCGGCCGGTACTCAGGTCGTCGATGGCGCCACCGCCCTCGCATTCGTACGTTCCCGGGCGACAGAGGAACTGCGGGACGGGTCCTACCAATCAGCCCAAGGGGGTGACATCGCCCGGACCAGCCGCCAACGCCAGGTGCTGGAAGCCGTCATCCGAAAGGCGCTGACTCCTGGTGGTGTGGTGCGGGCTCCATCGCTGGCAAATTCGGTGACGGCGAGCATTCGGGTCGGAGAACAGACCCACACCTGGAACCTGGGCCTGTTCGGATTCAGGTTTGTCACCGCCCCTGCATCCGAGTCGATGGCTCTGCCGGTGACGGGATCGTCCGAGGGTGGCGTGTCCTACGTGGTGCGAACCGAGGCGGCCACGCAGGCCATAGCGGCATTCGTCTCGGGGAACCCTCTTCCCATCGAGGACTGAGCGGTCTCAGATTGTGCGGTGGACCCTCGCCGCCTATTCTGTCGGGGCCCCGTCTGGGGGCATCTCGTTTCCCACCCGAGATTTCCCGGTCACACTCGACCAATGGATCATTCATGACGAACAACAAGACATACTCACCCAAATCCGACGATCTGTCCCGTGACTGGTGGGTGGTCGATGCCACCGATCTTCCTCTCGGTCGCCTCGCCTCCGAGGTCGCTCAGGTCATCCGCGGCAAGCACAAGGCCACTTTCAGCCCCCACGTCGACGGCGGCGACTTCGTGATCGTCGTCAACGCCGACAAGGTGGCGGTCACGTCGGGCAAGAGCCAGCAGAAGATCTACTACCGGCACTCCGGCTACCCCGGCGGGCTCAAGGCCGAGTCCTTCGAGGCGCTCCGAAATCGTCGCCCGGAGGCGATCGTCGAGCGGGCAGTGCGCGGCATGCTTCCCAAGAACAAGCTGGGTCGAAAGATGGGCAAGAAGGTCAAGGTCTACGCAGGCCCCGATCATCCTCATGCCGCCCAGAAGCCCGCGCCCCTCACTCTCGACATCCGAAAGGTTGAAGCCTGATGCCCAAGCCGCTGACCCAGGCCACTGGCCGTCGCAAGGAATCCGTGGCTCGAGTCCGTCTGCGTGACGGAGGCGGGCAAGTGACGCTCAACGGTCGTCCGCTCGAGCGGTATTTCCCGAGCATGGCCACCCGGCTCCGCGTGATGGAGCCCCTCCAGATAACTCAGACGCAGGGACGGTACGACGTCGAGGCAACGCTGGAGGGCGGAGGTACCACCGGGCAAGCCGACGCGCTGCGCCTCGGGATTGCCCGTGCCCTCATCGACCTGGATCCGGAATTGAGGCCGACGCTCAAGAAGGCCGGGATGCTCACCCGCGACGCCCGTATCGTCGAGCGCAAGAAGTACGGTCTCCGCAAGGCCCGACGGGCTCCGCAGTACACCAAGCGCTGAACGCAGCTCGGCATGCTGGGTGAACGCACCCGACTGTTCGGCACCGACGGCGTACGCGGTGTCGCCAACCTCGAACTGACCCCGGAGCTCGCTCTTCAGATAGGGCGGGCTGCGGGGTCGCTGGTTATCGGGGGTTCCGCCCTGGTGGGCCGAGACACCCGACGCTCCGGTGAGATGCTGTCGGCCGCGTTGCAGGCCGGGTTCCACTCGTCCGGTGTAGACACCGTCGACGTGGGCGTACTCCCATCGGGGGCCATCAGCCACCTGACCGCTCGCGCCGGAGTGGATATGGGCGTTGTGGTCTCCGCTTCCCACAACCCGGCGGCCGACAACGGCATCAAGATTCTCGGCCGGCGCGGTACCAAACTCACCGACGCCGAAGAGGCCAAGATCGAGGAGCGCCTCCACAGCGACTCATATTCCACGCCGTACGGCGCCGCCGTGGGCACGCGGTTCGTCGACACCACGGGCATGGACAGGTATGTCGCCGATCTGGCAAGAGAGGCCAGTTACACCTTCAACGGTATCGACCTGGTGCTCGACTGCGCCCATGGGGCGGCGTACCGGGCCGCCCCGGCACTGTTCCGGAAACTCCGCGCCAACGTCAGCGTTCTCGCCGACGAGCCCAGCGGCATGAACATCAACGATGGGTGTGGCGCCACCCACCCGGAGTTCCTGGCATCCAAAGTCGACGGTCGGGTGGGATTCGCGTTCGACGGGGATGCCGACCGCCTCATCGCCGTCGACGAGGAAGGGGTCGTCGTCAACGGCGACGTCATCATGGCGATCATCGCCAGACACTGGAAGTCGACCAACAGACTCAAGAACAACCTCGTGGTGGCCACCGTCATGTCGAACCTGGGGTTCCGAAAGGCGCTCGAGGAGGCCGGCATCGGCCTGGTCGAGACCAAGGTGGGTGACAGGTACGTTCTCGAGGCCATGGTCGCCAACAAGGCGATTCTCGGAGGTGAGCAGTCCGGCCATGTGATCTTTCTCGACCGGGGCCGAACCGGTGATGGACTACTCACGGGGGTCCGGCTTCTCGAAGTCGTGGCGGGTAGCGGAAAACCCCTGGCACAGCTCAGAGCCGAGGCCATGGTGGAATACCCGCAGGTGCTGATCAACGTTCGAGGCGTCGACCGGGAGAGGCTGGCGGATGCGTCGAGGGTCTGGGAAGCGGTGGCGTCCGTGGAAACCGACCTGGGCGGCGACGGACGGGTGCTCGTCAGGGCCTCGGGTACAGAGCCGATGGTGCGGGTGATGGTCGAGGCCGCCACAGAAGAGACGGCACAGGAGTACGCTGAACGCATCGCGGCGGTCGTCGGTGAGGAACTGACGACCTCCGGGTGATGACCCTCGGGACCACCGAAAGGAGCACAGCCCGAGGGAGAACAGACAGATGGGCGAGATCGCGAACAACGAAGCGCCAGACCTGGCACCCAGCCAGGTGACGAGGTGGAAGGTCATCGAGAATTCGGCGGATGCCTTCCCGGCTTCCCACGGTCGTGACATCGAGGAGAAAAACCCGGAGGTGACTCCGGAACAGAGACCTCGGTGGTGTGGGGGCGGAGCGGCGACGCGCGTCTTTGATCGATCTCGCCCCTGATGCGGCATGTCACGCCGCCAGGAGGAGAACGCACATGTGCGGAATCGTCGGATACGCCGGACCGCGTCCGGTATTGGATGTGTTGGTTCCGGGCCTCGAACGACTCGAGTACCGCGGATACGACTCGGCCGGCATCGCAGTCGAAACCGGCTCGGAGATCGCGGTCGTCAAACAGGTCGGACGAATCGCCGACCTGGAACGAGCACTCGAGACGAGGAGACCCGACGGCGGGATCGGCGTCGGCCACACCCGGTGGGCCACGCACGGGGCTCCCAACACCATCAATGCCCATCCCCATCTCGACTGCTCTCACACCGTGTCGGTGGTTCACAACGGCATCATCGAGAACTGGGCCGACCTCAAATCAGGCCTGATCGAGCGCGGGCACTCGTTCGCGTCCGACACCGACACAGAGGTTGTGGCTCATCTACTCGAGGAGATGTCGAACGTGGGCCTGGCCGAGGCGGTTCGCCGCGTGATGAGCATCGCGGAGGGCGCTCTCGCCCTGTGCGTGATGCGACGCGACGAACCCGATGTGCTCGTCGGCGCCCGGCGTGGCAGCCCACTGGTGGTCGGTCTCGGCGACGGCGAGAACTTTCTCGCGTCCGATATTCCCGCCTTCCTCGAACACACCCGGAGGATGCTGGTCGTAGACGATGACCGGGTGGTCGAGTTGCGTGCGGACGACGTCCGAATAACCGACCTGGACGGGATGGAGATCACGCCCAAAGAACGCGTCATCGAATGGGACCTCGAAGCCGCGGAGAGGGGCGGATACGAGACGTTCATGCTCAAGGAAATCAACGAGCAACCCTCGGCCCTAGCCGACACCCTGCGAGGTCGTGTCGACCCGATGGGTGCGGTGACCCTCAGGGAGCTGACCGTGCCCGACCAGATCCTCCGCATGATCGACAAGGTGTTCGTCTTGGCCTGCGGTACGTCCTATCACGCCGCGATGATGGCGAAGTACGCGATCGAACGGTGGACGAGACTTCCCGTCGAGATCGATATTGCATCGGAGTTCCGATACCGCGATCCGGTTCTGGATGGACGCAGTCTCGTCATCGGAATCAGCCAGTCTGGTGAGACGATCGACACGCTTGCTGCGATCAGGTACGCCAAGGCGCAAGGTTCGACGGTCATCGGCGTGACCAACGTGGTCGACTCGGCTCTGGCCCGGGAGGCCGATGCCGTCCTGTACACGAGGGCCGGGCCCGAGATCGGCGTGGCAGCGACCAAGACCTTCACCACCCAGCTCGTCGCGATGCAGTTGCTGGGGCTCTATCTGGCTCAGGTGCGTGGAGCATTGGACCCTGGTTCGGTCGCCCATCTCGTCCGCGAGCTCAGCCTTCTTCCCGAGAAGGTGACCGAGGTGCTCGGGCTCGATGGCCATGTCGCAGCGATGTGCGGCGAGTGGGCGGATGTCCGGGACTTCTTCTTCCTCGGGAGGTCGGGCGACTTCCCCGTAGCCATGGAGGGGGCGCTGAAGCTCAAAGAGATCGCCTATGTCCGGGCCGAGGGGTATGCCGCCGGTGAGATGAAACACGGCCCGATCGCCTTGATCGAGCCGGGAGTCGTCGTGGTGGGTGTCGCCATGGATACCAGGATCCGCTCGAAGACCCTCTCGAACATGCAGGAGATGAAGGCACGCGGCGCCACGATCGTCATGGTCGTCGAGAAGGGGGCCGAGTCCGAGGTGGCCGAGGTGGCGGATCACGTGATCGCGCTTCCCGACAGTCCGGACCTCATCTGCACCGTGCTGGCGGTGGTCCCCCTGCAGCTGCTGTCCTATCACGTCGCAACTGCCAAGGGCCTCGACGTCGACAAGCCGAGGAACCTCGCCAAGACCGTCACCGTCGAATGAGCTTTCGGCGTCGTATCCTCGCCCGATGAGGATTCTCGGTTTGGGTGTGGATCTGGCGGACATCGACCGCGTCGAGCACGTGTTGGGTAGATATCCCAGGTTCGCCGAGCGGTGCTTCACCGATCACGAGCGGGAGTACGCGTCCAAGTTCGCGAAGCCAGCACGACGGTATGCCGCTCGGTTCGCCGGCAAGGAGGCGGTGATGAAGTCGCTCGGCACCGGGTGGCGTCGCCTTCGCTGGACCGAAGTCGAGATAACCGGAGGCGGCAAACCGACAGTCCGCCTGTATGGGAATGCTGCATCTCGCGCCGGGATGTTGGGGGTCACCGAGGTGCTGGTCACGATCACCCATACGGACACCACTGCGCTGGTGATGGCGGTCGCGGTGGGAGAGCATTGACATAGAGGTGGGGGGCGGTCCTGAGACCGCCCCCCACCTTCGGTGCCTCTGCCCATCGTCATCCCGATGGCCGCTTGGCGGTGCCCGCCGCCGGTGGCATCGAGGGTCTGACCATCGGAGGCGACCCCATCTGCCACGTCGACCGCAATCGTGGCCGATGTAGCGTTGCCGACGAAAACACCCGAAAACGTCGAGCCCGATGCCATTGAGCTGCGACCAGGGCCCAGCGCTTCTACGATCGGAGCGTGGAACCGGTCCTCAGCGCCGAAGAGTCTTCCCGCCTCGATACCGAATCACCGCTTCCCGTCGAGGTGCTCATGGAACGCGCCGGCGCCGCGGTGGCGCTGGAAGCGGTACGGCTGGGTGCCGGATACGGGTCCCGGGTGGTGGTGGTCACAGGGCCTGGCAACAACGGCGGGGATGGATACGTAGCCGCTCGCCACCTGCGCCGGCGGGGAGTGTGGGCCGAGGTGCGGGCCGTGGCCGCTCCCCGAACCGACGCATGCGTGTGGGCGGCCCGATCGGCGGCCGAAGCTGGGGTGCCCATCGAACCCATCGGGATCGGTGTGCGAGGGGTCGATCTCATCATCGACGCCGGATTCGGAGGGGGATTCCGGCGCGGCATTCCGGCCGCCCTTCAAGCCTGGGTGGTGCGTCCCGAGCCGGTCCTCGCGGTCGATGTTCCTTCGGGCCTCGACCCCGACACCGGACAGGCCGACGCCATCTCGTTCCGGGCAGCGGCCACGGTCACCTTCCACTCCCTGAAGCCGGGGCATCTCCTGGGCGACGGGCCGGGTCTCTGTGGCGATATCAACGTTGTCGACATCGGACTCGAGGGCGGGATTCCGTCTCTCTTGCTCGTCGGTGAAGGCGACGCTCACAGGCCCGAACGCAGCCGGACCGCTCACAAGTGGTCGGCCGGATCTGTGCTGGTGGTGGGGGGGAACTCGGGAATGGTTGGAGCCGCGGTACTGGCGGCTCGTTCTGCTCTCCATTTCGGCGCGGGGGCGGTCGGAGTGGCGACCAACCAACCGGAGTTGGTGCAGACGATCGCACCGGAGCTACTGGCGTATCCCATCGATGTCGTCCCCCAGCGGTACGACGTCATCGTGATCGGCCCGGGTCTCGGTGACGACCCCGACACGGTCTCGCGTGTCGTGGCGTCCGAGCGGCCGCTCGTGGTCGACGCCGACGCGCTCTCCCACATCGAGGGCCTGGCCTTCGAATCGCCGGTGGTGCTGACCCCGCACGCGGGGGAGTTCGAAAGGCTCACGGGTGACCCCCCGTCACCGGAGGCTGCGATCGAGGCGGCCCGTGCCACTCGATCGGTCCTGGTTCTGAAAGGCTCGCCCACGATCATCACAGACGGCGGAGTGCCGCGGGTGGTGGCGTCGGGAGATGAGCGGCTCGCCACCATCGGGACCGGGGACGTGTTGGCGGGCATGATCGGGGCGCTCATGGCGCGAGGAATGGCGCCCCTCGATGCAGCCACGTCGGCGGCCTACTGGCATGGGCGAACAGCCACGGAGAGCTCCGGCGAGACACTCACCGCAGACGCCCTCGCCACTCGAATCGGACGACACGCCTGGAGCCGTGGGTGAGACCCTCATGGATCGAGGTCGACCTGGACGCCGTTCGCCACAACGTCGAGGCGGTGGCCCACCTCGTCGAGCCGTCACGGGTGTGTGCGGTCGTGAAGGCGGACGGGTACGGTCACGGTGACGTGCCGGTGGCCGACGCCGCAGTGTCGGCCGGTGCAACGATGCTGGCCGTGGCGTTGCCGGAAGAGGGTGTCAGGCTTCGCGAAGCTGGGATCGAGGCGCCGATTCTCCTCCTGTCCGAGCCTCCCCTCGAGGATCTCGCCGACATCGTGAAGTGGTCGATCACGCCGACCGTCTACCGGCACACCACGCTCGAGGCGCTGGCGGATCTGGGCCCGGTCGGTGTGCATGTGAAGGCCGATACCGGCATGCATCGGGTCGGTGCACCTCCTGATGTCGCCTTCGAGCTGGCGCTGCGGTTGGGAGGCGGGGCGCTGGACGCGACCCTGGAAGGCCTGTGGACCCACTTCGCGGTCGCCGATGAGGAGTCGCCGTTCACGAACGTGCAGATCGAACGGTTCGACGAGTTGCTGGAACGGCTCGAACGCCGCGGTGTATCGGTACCCGTCACCCACCTGTCCAACACTGCGGGCGCACTCCTGCACGAGTCGGCCCGGCGGGACATGGTCCGCCTCGGACTGGGGATGTACGGGCTGTATCCGTCGGATCCGTGCCGGGAGGTCGTCGATCTCCGGCCGGCGATGCGTGTGGTCACCCATGTTTCGTACGTTCGCCGTCTCGGTCCCGGTGACGCTCCCAGTTATGGCCGGCGCCGTCCCCTCACCGCTGCGACGACGGTGGTGACGGCCCCGATCGGCTATGCCGATGGGGTGCCGCGGCTTCTGTCGTCGCGAGGCGGTGAGGTGTTGGTGGGTGGTGAACGGCGCCCGTTTGCGGGCACCGTCACGATGGACCAGATCGTGGTCGACGTCGGCGACCGCGAGGTCGATATAGGAGAGGAGATGGTCTTGATCGGGTCCCAGGGCAACCAGACGATCGTGGCCGACGAGTGGGCCAAGCGAACAGACACGATCAGCTATGAGATCGTGACCGGTATGGGAGCGCGGATGCCGCGCCGGTATGGGCCATGACCGCGGGTCTGGTGGCGATCCCCGGGGTGAGTGTCGGGCATTGGACTCACCCGACGGCCCGGACCGGGTGCACGGTCGTGGTGCTGCCGGAGCCCAACGTGGTGGCGGTCGAGACCCGAGGAGCCGCTCCCGGATCCAGGGAGACGGCGCTCCTGGCGCCCGGGATGAAGGTAGAGATGGCCCAGGCAATCGTCCTCACCGGCGGCAGCGCATTCGGACTGGCGGCCGCCGATGGGGTCGTGGCGGGGTTGGAGTCCCAGGGTCGTGGGCATCCCACGCCCGCCGGACCCGTTCCGATCGTCCCTGCAGCCGTCGTATTCGATCTCATGGAAGGGGATGGATCCGTCCGTCCCGGCCCGGTGGAAGGGAGAGCTGCATTCGAATCGGCGTCGGCGGCGGAGGCCCGGTCGGGGCGTATCGGCGCAGGCGCAGGTTGCACCGTCGGCCAGTGGAGGGGAATGTCGATACCCAGCGGCCTTGGCTCGGCGGTGGTCGAGGTGGATGACGCGAGGGTCGCGGCGATGGCAGTCGTCAACGCAGTGGGTGATGTGTTTGCGCTGGAAGGCGATTCTCTCACCGGCGGAACCCCCGTTCCTGCCAGGCCCCCGTTCCTGCCGTCGGCCGGGCAGAACACGACACTCGCAGTGGTGGCGACCGACGCCTCGTATGGCAGAGCGGAGCTCACGCGGCTGGCGATCCGGGGACAGGATGCATTGTCGGTTTGTATCCGGCCATCGCACACTCGATTCGATGGTGACACCGTGTTCGCCGTCTCCTGCGGAGCGGTGGATGCGCCACTCGATCTCGTGGCGGAGGCGGCTTTCGAAGCGGTCGGTCGAGCCATCGAGGCCGCCGTGAAGGCGGCCCGGGCTCAGGTCCGATAGCCTGTGTCTCACGCCCGGGAGACGCCACGTCAACGGAGGGGTCTTTGATCGAACTCATCTGCCGCACCGAGACGGATACACGCGCCGCCGCCGGCCGGTTGGCGTCCCTGTGTAGACCTGGTGATGTGATCGTCATCAACGGTCCTCTCGGGTCCGGGAAGACGGCGTTCACGTCGGGTTTGGCCGACGGACTCGGGGTCGAGGAACGGGTGACGAGCCCGACCTTCGTGTTGATGCGCACGTACCGTTCGGGTTTCATGCCGCTGGTGCATGTGGACGTCTACCGCCTGTCGACAGCCGGCGAGTTCGAAGACCTCGACGCCCTCGACGAGGCGGAGGGTGGCGTCATCGTTGTCGAGTGGGGTGAAGCCGTGGCCTCGGCATTGGGTGAAGACCGGCTCACGATCACCATCGAAGTCGCCGACGACGGGGCTCGTACCCTGCGGATGACCCCATCGGGGGTTTGGAGCAGCCGTCCTCTGGAGGAATTGGTCTCGTGAAGGTACTCGCCATCGATTCGGCAACGCCCGCGGCGTCGGTCGCCCTGTCCGACGAGCGTCGGCTGGTGGCCTCGACACTGCGCGTCGACCGCCGGGGCCATTCGGCGTTCATGGTCTCGGCCATAGACTTCTGTTTCGATCAGGCCGGCTGGGTTCCCGAGGACCTCGACGCCATCGTCGTGGACGTGGGACCCGGTCTGTACACCGGTCTTCGCGTTGGCGTGGCCACCGCCCAGGCGCTGGCGGCGGCGATCGGGATCCCGCTCGTACCGGCCGTGTCTCTCGACGCCATCGCCTATCGGGCGGCAACCGGGCACCGCCATATCTGGTCGGTTGTCGACGTCCGCCGGGGTGAAGTCGCCGTGGCCGCTTACCGGCCAGTGCCCGGAGGGGTGGTGAAGGACGGTCCGGCCCAGGTGGTCACCCCCGACGTGTTCCGAGCCATGCTCGAGTCCGACCCCGACGATGTCCTGGCGGTGGGCGACGTCCAGGCCCTGCCCGACGGTCTTCTGCGGGGGCTGCACCGCGTGAAGGTGGGGCGGCCGCGTTATCCCTCCGCCGACGTGCTGTTGGAGGTGGCAGCCGGTGCCCTCGACAAGGGCGAGTATCCCCACCCGGACGAGATCCGGCCGATGTATCTCAGAGAGCCTGACGTGACGATCAATTGGTCGACGATCCGGCCGGAAAGCCCGTGGGGCGCGTCGTGATGGCCACGGTCCTGCTCAGAGAGCTCACGACGTCCGACTTGGAGGCCGCCGTGGCCATCGAGACCGCGGTGTACTCCCAGCCGTGGTCGAAAGGCGTCTTCGAGGATGAGCTCGCACAGCCCAATCGGGTGTACCTCGGTGTCGATGTCGACGGCCGGCTCGGTGGGTATGGGGGCGTGATGTTGGTTGGCGACGAGGCCCACATCACCACGGTCGTAGTCCACCCCGATCACCGCCAAGGACGTCTCGGGACGAGAGTGATGCTGGGACTGGTCGATGCCGCGCTCGACGCCGGTGCGCGCTCGTTGACATTGGAGGTTCGCAGCTCGAACACCGCAGCCCAGGGTCTGTATCGCCGTTTCGGGATGGCCCCCGTGGGCGTCCGAAAGGGTTATTACCTCGACGAGGACGCGGTGATCATGTGGGCGCACGACGTAGATGGATCCGAATACTCCGAGAGGCTGGCAGCCATCAGGGAGGGCATGCTGTGAATCCCACGATCCTGGCATTCGAGACGTCGTGCGACGAGACCGCGGTCGCAGTGGTTCGGGGGCGTGAGATTCTGTCGAGTGTGCTGTCATCCCAGGTTGATTTGCATGCCCGGTTCGGCGGCGTCGTCCCCGAGGTGGCGGCCCGGGCCCACACCGAGTCGATCCGTTCCCTCACGCACAAGGCCCTGGTCGAAGCCAGAGTGCACCCGGACGATCTCGACGCGGTGGCGGCCACCGAAGGTCCAGGTCTCGTGGGTGCCCTGCTGGTGGGCCACGAGTTCGGCAAGGCGACCGCGTGGGCGCGCCGGCTCCCGTTCGTGGGTGTCGACCACATGGAGGGGCACCTGTTCTCGCCGATTCTCGAACATCCGGATTACGCGCCGCCCGCAGTCGTGGTGCTCGTGTCGGGTGGCCACAGCCAGCTGGTCCACGTGGAGGAGTGGGGCCGGTACCGGGTGTTGGGCGCCACGATCGACGACGCGGCAGGAGAGGCGTTCGACAAGCTAGCGAGGGCCATGGGCCTCGGATATCCGGGAGGACCGGCGATCGATGAGGCCTCCGAGGGCGGGGACCCTTCGACGATCAGGTTTCCCAGGGCGCTGCCGGACCGTCGCCACGACTTCTCGTTCTCGGGGTTGAAGACCTCGGTCACCACATTCATCGACAAGGCAAAGGCGTCGGGCGACCTTCCGCCTCTCGCCGATGTCGCGGCGTCGGTGCAAGAGGCGATCGTGGACGTGATCGTCGACAAGACCATCAACGCCGCCCGGGACACCGGTGCGAGGATTGTGGGGGGCGGCGGGGGAGTTCTCGCCAACCGGCGCCTGCGGGCCAGGCTCGCGGAGGCGTGCGATGCGGAAGGCTTGCGGTTGGTGCTTCCGTCGCCGGCGTTGTGTACCGACAACGCCGCGATGATCGGTGCCGCCGCCGTCCACTGGCTCGAGAAAGGTGCGATCACGGCGTGGGAATCGACGGTGGACGCGGGCAGGCGACTCGGCTGACGGAGTCGAGCGTCACCTGGTGGCTGGTCGCCGCCGCCTCGGTGGGAGCGGGCATCGTTCACGCCGCCGTCGGTTTCGGGCATCCAGCGGGTGCGCATCGTTGGTTCTTCGTCACCGTGGCGGCTTTTCAGGTCTGGTGGGGGTCGTTGGTGTGGCCGGACGGCCCGTCGGATCGATCGACCACGCTGGGTGTGGGCGTTCTCTCCGGCGTTCTGGTGTTGTATCTGGCGACTCATTCGGTGGGCCTTCCGGTGGGGGAGAGGATCCCTGTGGAACGTGCAGGTGTGGCAGCGGCCGCGCTCGAAACCGTGGTCCTTGCGTTCGTGTCGATGGGGAGGCACCGGCCGGTGTCATGGGGCCGGTGGTCCGTGCCGGCCCTCACCGTCGTCATCCTGGTGGTGGCAGCCGTCGGCGTCTGGTCGGGACTCGAAGGCGGCGGTCACGTCGGCGCGGATGGGCTGCACGTCCACTGACCGGACCTCGAACCCCGACGCCTCGTGCCGCTCTTTTCCTCTCTTGTCGTTCCTCTTTTGTCAGTCTGAGCGAGAGAGTGCTAATGTCTGTCTGGCACTCTCGAAGGGGGAGTGCTAGCAGTCGGTCTTCCTGGCTGCTACGCAGTGGCCGTTCAGGTCACGACAGGAAATCCACACAGGTTCGACACGGGTCGATGCCGGGTTGTGGGGTACGTACGAATCGTCGTAGGAGGAGCTAGATGAAGCTTCAGCCGCTCGGTGATCGGGTTGTTGTGAAGCCCGACGAGGATCAGGACATGCGGACTCCGTCCGGTCTGGTGATCCCGGACACCGCCAAGGAGAAGCCCCAGATGGGCACCGTGATCGCTGTTGGGCCGGGTGCCCTCGACGATGACGGCGACAGGATGCCCATGGATGTCAACGAGGGCGACAAAGTCCTCTATTCGAAATTCGCAGGGACCGAGGTGAAGCTGGAGGGCAATGAGTACCTCGTGCTCTCGGCCCGTGACCTGCTCGCCACCATCGGCTGAGACGGAGGTAACGATCAATGGCAGCGAAGGATCTTCGCTTCAACGAGGAGGCCCGCCGCGGTCTCCAGGCGGGTGTCGACAAACTCGCCGACACCGTGAAGGTGACGCTCGGCCCGAAAGGCCGCAACGTCGTGTTGGAGAAGAAGTGGGGTGCACCCACGATCACCAACGACGGCGTGACCATCGCCAAGGAAATCGAGCTGGACGACCCATGGGAGAACATGGGTGCCAAGCTCGCCTACGAGGTCGCCAACAAGACGAACGACGTGGCCGGCGACGGCACCACGACCGCCACCGTCCTCGCCCAGGCAATGGTGCGTGAGGGCCTTCGTCAGGTGGCCGCAGGCGCCAACCCGATGGACCTCAAGCGGGGCATCGAGTCGGCCGTCGAAGCCGTTTCGAAGGCCATCAGCGAGCTGGCCCGCGACATCGCCACCGGTGCCGAGATCGCCCATGTGGCCTCCATCTCGGCCAACAACGACAACACCATCGGCAAGGTGATCGCCGAGGCCTTCGACAAGGTCGGCAAGGACGGCGTCATCACGGTGGAAGAGGGTCAGACCTTCGGGCTCGAGCTCGAGTTCACCGAAGGAATGCAGTTCGACAAGGGCTACATCTCCCCCTACTTCATCACCGATCCCGACCGTCAGGAAGCGGTGCTCGAGGACCCCTACATTCTCATCGCCAATCAGAAGATCACCTCGGTGAACGATCTCCTTCCCGTTCTCGAGAAGGTCATGCAGACCGGCAAGGGTGTTCTCGTGCTAGCCGAGGATGTCGAGGGCGAGGCCCTTGCCACCCTCGTGGTGAACAAGATCCGGGGCACCTTCAGCTCGGCGGCCGTCAAGGCCCCCGGCTTCGGCGAGCGTCGCAAGGCAATGCTCCAGGACATCGCCATCCTCACTGGTGGCACCGTGATCTCCGAAGAGGTCGGTCTGAAGCTCGAGAGCGTCACCGTCGACATGCTGGGCCGGGCCCGCAAGGTCGTGATCTCCAAGGACGACACGACCGTCGTGGATGGCTCCGGCACCGAGGCGGACGTGAAGGCTCGTATCAAGCAGATCGAGCGCGAAATCGAGAACACCGACTCGGACTGGGATCGTGAGAAGCTCCAGGAGCGTCTCGCCAAGCTCTCCGGCGGTGTGGTGGTCATCAAGGCCGGCGCTGCCACCGAGGTGGAGCTCAAGGAGAAGAAGCACCGCATCGAGGATGCCGTTTCGGCCACTCGTGCAGCCGTCGAAGAGGGCATCGTCCCCGGCGGTGGTGTCGCTCTGCTCCGCGCCCAGGACGCTATCGACAAGATCCGTGGTGGATCCGATGACGAGAAGACGGGTCGTCAGATCGTCAAGCGTGCCATCGAGGAGCCGCTTCGTCAGATCGCGGTGAATGCCGGCGCCGAAGGCGGTGTCGTCGTCGAGCACGTACGCAACGCCGAAGGCTCGAGCGGCTTCAACGCCGCCACCGGCAAGTTCGAGGACCTCATGGCAGTGGGCGTCATCGACCCGGCGAAGGTGACTCGCTCGACGCTGCAGAACGCGGCTTCGATCGCCGCCTTGCTGCTCACCACGGAAGCTCTCGTGGCCGAGCGGAAGGAAGACGCACCGGCCGGCGGTGCTGGTCACGACCACGGCGGCGGGGGCGGCATGGACTTCTGATCGAGTCATCGGTCAGATCGTTCGAGTGGGGCTCCGGGCAACCGGAGCCCCACTTTGTTGTTGTTTTCG
>JAOUGY010000337.1 GCA_029865445.1 Acidimicrobiia bacterium
TGGCTCGTGGCCTGGCTGCGACCCCCGAAGTCACGCTCACGGTAGTCGTCAACGTCGCGGACGACGATCTCATCCACGGCCTCCACGTCTCCGCCGATGTCGACACGGTGGTCTACACCCTCGCAGGGATCGAAGGGCCGGACGGATGGGGACGCAACGAGGAGACGTGGACGGCGATGGAAGAACTCAGCCAGCTACCAGCGGCCGATACATCCTTCCGGCTGGGAGATCGGGACCTGGCGGTGAACCTGTACAGGACCGGCCGGCTGCTGCGTGGCGATCCACTGAGCGACATCACCCGTGACGTGTGCGACGGCCTCGGCGTCCGGTCGTCGGTACTTCCCGCAACCGACGACCCCGTCCGCACGATGGTGGCAACAACCGCGGGCGAATTCGACTTTCAGACGTATTTCGTGAGGCGCCGGCATACCGACGCCGTCACGGGCATTTCGTTCCGGGGTCTCGACGAAGCCGCCCCGGCGCCTGGGGTGCTCGAAGCCATCGAGGGCGCCGATGCGGTAGTCATTGCGCCGTCGAACCCGATCCTCTCGATCTGGCCCATCCTGGGGGTGAGAGGTATCCGCGAGTCGGTGCGCTCGGCGCCGGTGGTGGTGGCCGTCAGTCCGCTCATCGGAGGCAAGGCCGTGAAAGGTCCGGCTGCCGAGGTGATGCCGGCGCTCGGGTTCGAACCCACGATTTCAGGCGTTGCCGCCGCCTACGGCGACTTGGTGACACACCTGGTCATCGACGCCTCGGAGACGGACCAGCCGCCGTCCGGCGTCGAAGTACTGAGAACGGAGACCATGATGCCATCGAAACCAGAATCGATCCGGCTGGCCCAGGAGGTCGTCAAGTGGATTCGCTGATCGTCAGGCCGATCCGCGGCGTGCCGGAGGTGATGCCGGGGGATGATGTCGCGAGACTCATCTCGGAAGCCATCGTCGCTGCCGGACTCGAACTCGAGGATCGTGATGTTGTCGTGGTCACCCACAAGATCGTGTCGAAGGCTGAAGGCAGGATCGTGGACCTCGACAGCGATGACCCCGATGCCCACCGTTACCTCGTCGATGAGGAGGCCGCCGCCATCATTCGGCGGCGTGGTTCGCTGGTCATCGCACGCACCCGACACGGGTTCGTCTGTGCGAATGCTGGGGTCGATCGGTCCAACGCCGGACCTGCCAGAGCCATCCTCTTGCCCCTCGACCCGGATTTGTCGGCGAACCGGATCCGGCTCAGGCTCCGCCAGGCACACGGCGTGGAGGTCGCAGTCGTGATCAGCGATACGTTCGGGCGGCCATGGCGGCGGGGGCTCACCGACGTCGCGATTGGAGTTGCGGGCATGGCGCCCGTCACCGATCTCCGCGGCACGAAGGACGCCCACGGGAAGGTTCTCGAGGTCTCCGAGGTGGCAGTTGCCGACGAGATCGCGGCGGCGGCCGACCTGGTCATGGGCAAGGCGTCTCAGATCCCCGCCGCACTGGTCCGCGGCGCCGTCTACGAGATCGGATCGGAGGGCGCGACATCGATGGTCAGACCCTCGAACGAAGACATGTTCTTGTGACGAGCCGTCAGGCGTGCGGTCTGCCCAACGCCTGATAGGTCAAGCCGGCGTTCCTGACCCTGGCGGGATCGAGGAGGTTTCGAAGGTCGTAGACAGCCGTGCCCGACATGACGGCCGCGACCTCGGTCATGTCGACCGATCGAAACTCCGGCCACTCGGTGGCTACGACCAACAATTCGGCACCCTTGGCTGCCGCAATAGGATCGGGTGCCATCTCTACGTCGAGCGAGTGCGCCTCGGGATCGGACGCCGCGATCACCGCACCCTCTGACCGGAGCATGGATGCGATCTTGAGGGCAGGGGACTCTCGTATGTCATCTGTCCCAGCCTTGAATGCCACACCCCACATGCCGATGCGCTTGTCGGCGAGATCACCACCCAACATCCTGCGGATGTTCCCCACGATCCAATGCCGTTGGGAACGATCGGCGTCTACCACCGACTGCAGCAGCGTGAACTCGTATCCGGCCTGGCGCGACGTGGCGAGGAGGGCGATGGTGTCTTTGGGGAAACACGAACCTCCATATCCCGGTCCCGGCCTGAGGAAATGAGGTCCGATGCGAGGATCGAGGCCCATGCCCTCCACGACGTCGAGAATGTCGGCGCCCACGGAGTCGGCGATGTTCGCCAGAGCGTTCACGAACGTCAGTCGAGTGGCGAGATAGCCGTTCGCCCCGTATTTGATGAGCTCCGCAGAGGTGAGGTCGGTTCTGAGAACTCGCGCATCGAGCCCCTCATACAGCGAGGCAACCACCTCCGCCGCGTCTTCGTCGTCGGCGCCGATTACCACTCGATCAGGTCGCAGGAAATCGGTCACCGCCGAGCCCTCGCGCAGGAACTCCGGATTACCGACGAGTCGCAGACGGCCAGCGAGCCTCTTTGCCAGCCTCGATGTCGTCCCCACCGGAACCGTGGACTTGATCACGACGATCGAACCCGCCTCGAGAGCATGCGCCAGTTCACGGACAACCGCCTCGACGACACTGAGATCGGCTGCGCCGTCGACACCCGGGGGCGTTGGAAGGCACAGGAAGGTCACATCGGCGGTTGAGGCGGCATCGACGTTCGAACCATGGAAGGTCAGGCGGCCGCCGGCCCTTCCCTCGTCCATGAGTTCCGCAAGCCCTTTTTCGTATATGGGTAGCCGACCTGCTTCCAATTCCTCGAGCTTGGCCGGGTCCGCCTCTCCGACGCGCACCCGATGGCCCAGGTGTGCCATGCCGGCGGCCTGAACCAGGCCAACGTACCCTCCCCCGATCACAGCGACATCCATTGAGTTCTCCCTATCCCGCGTTCCCGGCCGCGTCCGCGCCCAGCACGATCACCGCATCGGCATCGGCAGGTACGGACCCTTCCTGAATGGTTCCGAAACCGAGCGCCGCCACAATCCGGTCTCCGGTCTCTCCCTCGCCCACACGCACGGTCACGAGCGTTTGCTCGTAGGTCGACCGATCGGCATCACCGACGTCGCCTATCACGAACCCGGCCGCCCCCAGTACATCGGACCAGTGCGTGGCGTTCCCCGACAACCCGTTTCCGTTGAGGATGGTCACCGCAACGGAACCTTCGGAGATGGCAAGGGCCAGTGACGTCCCGTTCCGGAACGCCGACAGGACGGCGGATGCTTCCGGCTCCTCCGCTCGTACCACCGACTGCGCGCCCACCGAATCGGTGACCCCCGGGAGGGTGGCGGTTTCGATCAGGTCGCCCCGGATCGCTCGCATCCGAAAAGCGAGTTCGATGATGGAGGAGTCCACGAGAGCCGCATCCATGGAGACATGCTGCGTGAACGAACCCACGATGCCGGCGGCATCCGTGAGCGATGAAGGTCGACTGACTCCGTCGAGGATGGCGAGGATCAGTTTCTGCTGGCGGGCGGTCCGCCCGAAGTCATCGGCATCGACCGATACCCAGCGCCCGTCTCGCAGCTCCTGATAAGACCGGGAGCGAGCGTAAGCGAGAGCCTGCTCACCATCGAGCGTCTGCAGCCCGGCGTCGACGGCCAGTTTCGACTTCCGATCACGGGCGGCGTATGGAAAGTCGATAGCCACTCCCCCGAGCTGATCGACGATGGACTGGAAACCTACGAAGTCGACCTCGACGTAGTGATTGATGCTCACTCCGGTGATCGCTTTCACGGTCTGCACGAGGAGTGGAGCGCCACCGAGCGAGTAGGCGGCATTGATCTTCGAGTCTCCGTGACCCGGAATGTCGACCCACAGGTCTCGGGGCAGGCTGAGAATCTGGGCCCGACCATCGTCTGGATGGAGCTTCACCAGCATGATCACGTCGGACCGCTCACCACCGGCCACCCCGAAACCCTCTGTGGAGTCGAGATTCGCTCGGGAGTCCGAACCGACGAGGAGGAATGTGATCGGCTCCGACGAGCCCGGCATCGTGGGAGTCAGCTCGGGGACGACCTCGGCCACCGCCTGCGCCGTCTCCTGGACGGCGCCCTCGACAGCTCGCAACTGCCAGTACACGTAGAACACGGCGAGATTTGCGAGCACGAGGACCGCGATGAGAATGCGCTTCAGCCACGCGACTGCGCGCCGGCGGGGTTTGGGAGA
>JAOUGY010000338.1 GCA_029865445.1 Acidimicrobiia bacterium
CGGTCTCGTAGGAACGCCCGACGTATCCCTCGAAGCGCGCGTAGCAAGCCTGGACCGACCACTCGATCACGGCGTCATCACCGGGGAACTCGTCACCGGCAGTCGCCGGGTGCGAGAGCAATGCGAAGATCTCGGCGTCGTGTGGCTCGGCGCACGGGAGCGCTCGGACGTCGCTGAACTCCTCTTCGTCTTCCGACGGCCACTCGATGCAGTCGCCTACCGACAGCGCCCCGGCCGACAGGACGCCGGCCTCCGTGATGATGCCGTCGTCGGAACGGTCGGCCGCGTTGATCGCTCGCCACGCCGCCCCGCCGCCGAAGATAAGCGCCGCCACCACCAGCCGGATGCCGATGCCCCCGAAGAAGCCGGCCACTCCGCGGCCGGCACTTTGCTGAGGGCCGGACTCTGCAGAGTCGATCGCCACCGGCTGCGGGACGACCATCGATTCGACGGCGGAACTCACCGTGGTGCCGCAGTCGGGGCAGTGGGTCGTGAACGTGTCATCGACCTTGGAGCGACAGTTGGGACAGGTGATCATCTCTCCTCGAATCGGCACCGGCGCCGGGCCGCTGAAGTTCTTCGTCACCCGACCAGTAGCGGTACCTGGACCTCCTCCGGAAGCGATCCGCCGTGGTACCCCACCAATCGCTTGTCGAATCCCCTTGGCAGGAGAAGACGTCCGGTGGGTGCCGGCAGGACGGCCACCGGCGCTCGGGCCAGGACACGCTCGGAAGCGCCCGTCCATGGGCCCCCGTCCGACCCGACGAATACGGGTTCGGCATCAACCTGGCGGGCGAGTTCGGAGATTCGTTCCCGATCACCGTTCACGAACAGAGTTCGCGAATCTCCGAAGAACGTGAGGTCGCCGAAGCCTTCGATCAGGATTTTGTCCTCGGTTCGGTAATCGAGGTGCCCGTGATCGGCGGTGCCGACGACCGAGGCGCCGCTGCGCGCCGTCACCTGCGACCACACGGTGTCCACGACTCCCATCGCCTGGCCGTACTCGGACGAGGACTGCCCCCAAAGGTGCGCGGCGAAGTCGACCTGTGGCAGGTAGGTGAAGATGAGCCGGTTCGGCTCTCGTGCCAGCGCAACGGTCGCTTCGACAGCCTCGTCGGCGGAGTACACCGGCTCGAAGCGACAACCCCGATAGAGCACCTGGGTGAGAGGAGACCGGGCGAAGTCTCCGGGCTGTACGGTGATCGGCTCGATGCCCCGTGCCGACAATCTCTCCCACAGGTTCGGGGCTGGAATGAACCCTCGGTAGTCATAGGGCAGCGGCGAACCGGAGAGCGTCACCCACTTCAAGACGTTGACCACTCGTTCCATGTCTGGAAGCCACATCAGGTGAGACAGGACACCGTGTTCTGACGGTGGATGGCCGGCGGCGATGGTCGCCATGCTCACCGTGGTCGTCGTCGGTATCGGCACCTCCAGGATCCCGGCCACCGATCCCGCCAGTGTTCGGGCGGACCGGTGGGCGAGCTGGTGATGGCCCAGACCATCGAAGAGCACCAGGACATAGGTCGGCGCGTGGCGGATCGAGTCCGCCAGTTCGGGCTCCAGACCGGGCCCGGGTGCCTCGCCCGTCAGGCGACGTTCGAGTTCGCGCACGAGGTCGACGAGGCCTCGACCCGGTTCGGTCTGCAATGTCATCGCCTGAGGATGGTACGGGATGGCTGTTGAGGACGTTCCCGGGTCCGGCGGGGAGGCCCGAGAAAGGGGTCCGGGATGATTTGGGCCGTGGACATCGCTCCCTATACTCGCCGCCCAGACACCCACGGGGCTTTGCCTACATGAGCACGTATTTCGAGCAGTACATCACGGTTGGAGTCTTCGCCGCTCTCGGCATCGTGCTGGTGGCAGCGCTCTTGGGCGTTGCTTCGGTTCTCAGACCGTCGAACCCGACCAAGGAGAAGGCCCTCACCTATGAGTGTGGTGTCGACCCGGTGGGCTCCGGTTGGAGCCAGACGTACGTGCGCTACTACGTGTTCGGGCTCCTCTTTGTCATCTTCGACGTCGAAGCCGTGTTCATCTTCCCGTGGGCGATCATGTCCGAGGAACTCGGAGTCTTCGGGCTGGTTGCCATCGTGTTGTTCATGCTGACCCTGCTCGAAGGCCTCGCGTACGCCGTGAAGAAAGGCGTTCTCCGATGGGAGTAGCCCAGAAGTTCGGCATGCCCAAGCCGGTGACCTGGCTGCTGAACTGGTCTCGCAGCTACTCACTGTGGCTCTTCCAGTTCGGTCTCGCCTGTTGCGCCATCGAATTGATGGCCGCCTCCGGCCCCCGCTACGACTTCATGCGGTTCGGAATCATCCCGCTTCCCGCCTCGCCCCGCCAGGCCGACCTGATGGTGGTGGCCGGTACCGTCACCGACAAGATGGCACCGGCCGTGAAGCGGCTCTACGACCAGATGCCCGACCCGAAATACGTCATCTCGATGGGTTCGTGCGCCAACTGTGGCGGTCCCTATTGGGACTCGTACTCGGTCACCAAGGGTGTCGATCAGCTCATTCCGGTCGACGTGTACATCCCGGGCTGTCCGCCCCGTCCCGAGGCTCTCATGGAAGGGATCGTGCTGCTCCAGCAGAAGATCCGCGGCGAAGACATCAAGCAGAAGTGGAACGATCGTGACCGACAGCCAGTCTGACGCCGCGATCGCCGTCGACGACTACGCCGCGACCGTGGCTTCGGTCGTCGGTGGATCGGTGGAACCCGCAGTCGACACGGTCAAGGTGTCGGTTCCCGCCTCGGGCTGGGTCTCCGCTCTGACTGCCGCCCGCGACGATCTGGGGCTCGTGTTCTTCTCCTGGCTGGCCGGTGTCGACTGGACCAATGACGTGGCGGTCGGTGATCCGCCCGCCGAGGAGGTCGATCAACGGATCGAGATCCTGTGTACGGTCGCCGACGTGACCGACGGACGGCGGGTCACATTCTCGACCAGCCTCGACTGGGAGAACCCGGTGATCGACTCACTCGTCGCCGTCTACCCGGGAGCGAACTGGCACGAGCGGGAGACAGCGGAGATGCTCGGTGTCGAGTTCCTCGGCCATCCCGATCCGGGACACCTGTACCTTCCCGATTCGTTCCTCGGCAACCCGCTGCGCAAGTCGTACAAGCTCTTGAGCCGCGAGGTGAAGCCATGGCCGGGAACGGTCGACGTCGAAGCCATGCCCGGTGTCGATGACGACGATGCCCCTGCGACTGAGAACCCGGAGGCGTGACGCGATGACCACGACTCACGATCCAGACGTCGTTCGCCACCTCGCGGAGGTCTCGGTCTCGGTGGAGCTGGAAACGGCCGACATGACGCTCAACATCGGCCCCCAGCACCCTTCCACCCACGGCGTGTTGCGTCTCGTGGCGAGAGTCGACGGTGAACGGGCCTACGACGTCCGCCCCGTGATCGGCTACATGCATCGCGGCTACGAGAAGCTGGCCGAAGTCCGCAATTACGCCCAGATCACCACGATCGTGAACCGCATCGACTGGGTGTCGGGGTACGCCAACGAGATCCCCTTCGTGGTCGCCGCCGAGAAGCTGATGGAGTTGGAAGTTCCGGAGCGAGCCCAGTACATCCGGCTGATCCTCACCGAGATGGCCCGAATCAGCTCCCACATGGTGTTCATGGCCTCGTACCCCCTCGAGTTGGGGGCGGCCACACCGTTGTTCTTCGCCCTGCGGGAACGGGAGCGGGTCCTCGACATCCTGGAGGGAGTCACCGGCGGGAGGTTCCACCCCAACTTCAACCGGATCGGAGGCGTGAAGCCCGCGGCCGGCGCCGGCTCGACGCAGCGCAAGACGCCTCAGGACCTGCCGAAGGGATTCTTTGCGGACACCAAGCTGGCGATGCAACGGATCCTCGAGGCGGCCGACCAGCTGGAAGACCTGGTGGCCGGCAACGAGATCGTGCTCGCCCGCACAAAGGGAATCGGTCTGCTGCCCGTGGCCGTTGCCGCCTCGTACGGCGTGTCTGGACCCAACCTGCGCGCATCGGGTGCCAAGTTCGATCTGCGAAAAGTGGAGAACTACCTGCCGTACGACCGGTTCGACTTCGATGTCCCGGTCGGGGCCAACGGTGACTGCTGGGATCGGTGGTGGGTGCGGCTGGCAGAGATCCGTCAG
>JAOUGY010000339.1 GCA_029865445.1 Acidimicrobiia bacterium
CTACGCGACATCCAAGGCGGCCTTGCTCATGCACGCCCGAGCCGCGGCTCTGGCCTACGGGAAGGACGGTATCCGGGTCAACTCCGTGTCACCCGGTCTCATCGGTCGGCCCGGCATCGAGACGCAGTGGCCGGAAGGCGTGGCCCGCTGGAAGGCGGCTGCGCCTCTCGGCCGCCTCGGCACGCCCGAAGACATCGGCGATGCCTGTGTATTCCTCTGCTCCGACCTCGCCCGCTGGATCACCGGCGTCGATCTCGTGGTCGACGGCGGCGTCCTGACCAATCCCACCTGGTGAACCTCATGAGACTCAACGATCGCATATACATCGTCACCGGCGGCGCAGGCGGCATCGGCGCCGGTATCGCCCGCGCCATTCTCGACCAGGGCGGGAAGGTGGTTCTCGCCGATGTCGACCTCGACGGTGTCGCCGCCGCCTGTGCCGACCTCGATCCGTCGGGCGGATCGGTTCACCCCATCCGCTGTGATGTGACCTCCGAGCCCGATGCCGCAGCGGCCGTCGTGTCCGCACTCGACCGCTTTGGTCGGCTCGACGGTCTGGTCAACAACGCGGGTGTGGTCACGCTGGATGCCGCCTGGGATGCCTCACCCGACGCGGTGAACCGCGAATTCGACATCAACGTCACCGGCACATTCGTCCTTTCGCAAGCGGTGGGACGGCATCTGCGGGAGCACGGCGGCGGGGCCATCGTCAACGTGGCGTCGAACTGCGGGAAGGTCGGCTATCGAAACATGGCCGGGTACAACGCATCGAAGGCGGCCGTCATCAACCTCAGCCGGTCGCTGGCCCTGGAGTGGGCAGAGGACGGGATCAATGTCAATGCCGTGTGCCCCGGCGGCGTCGACACCCCGATGCTGGCCGGCGTCGCAGACTGGCTGTCGCCCCGTCTCGGGGTCCCGGCCGCGGAGCTGCTCGCCGGTATGGGCCCTGCCCAACTCGGCCGCAAGGTGGAGCCGATCGAAGTGGGGCGAGTCGTTGCGTTCTTGCTCTCGGACGACGCGATCATCATCCGCGGTCAGGCGATCAACGTCGACGGCGGCGACACCCCATATTGAGAGAGGATGTGATGGAGAACCGGTGGATCGAGGAAGAGGCGGCCCGGCTCGAGGGCCCGCTCGCCGAGTGCGCCTACGGATCGCGTCTCATCGGATCCGATCCCTCGCTCGTACTCCACGGCGGGGGAAACACATCGGTGAAGGCGGATTTCATCGACATCACGGGCGACGTGATCAAAACGCTCTATGTGAAGGGGTCCGGTTGGGACCTCGCCACGATCGAACCTGCGGGTTTCACACCGTTGCCGCTCGACCGCCTCCGGGCCCTCCTCGCTCTCGACACGCTCGCCGACCCGAACATGATGAAGGAGTTGTCGGCGGCCCGTCTCGATCCATCGGCGCCGCAGCCATCGGTGGAGACGTTGCTCCACGCATTCCTGCCTCACCGGGCCATCCAGCACAGTCACGCCGACGTCATCGTCACACTCACCAACCTCGCCGACGGCACCGACCGGGTGCGGGAGGTGTTGGGCGACTCTGTGGTGGTCATCCCCTACGTGATGCCCGGCTTCGATTTGGCGAAGTGTGTGGCAGAAACGTGGGCGGACCAGGTCGAGGCTGGGAAGATCGGCATGGTGCTCCTCAACCACGGGCTGTTCACGTTCGGGGACTCCACTCGGATCGCCTACGAACGCCACGTCGAGCTGATCAACCGAGCCGAACGCTGGCTCGACGAACGGGCGCCGCGCGCACACACGCCCAGCGATCAGCCGCTCCCGGTTGTGCCGGCGGTGGAACTCGCCGAGCTGCGCCGCCGGGTGTCAGATACCGCCGGCCGTCCGATGGTGATGACCCGGCACGTCGACGCGATCTCGGCTCGATTCGTCCGTCGCCCGGATCTTGCCGACCTCGCAACCCGCGGCCCGCTCACCCCCGACCACGTGATCCGGACCAAACGGCTCCCGATGGTCGGAACCGGGGTCGAGTCATATGCAGAGGCATATCGTGAGTACTTCGTCGAGCATGAACACCGCGGGCGTACCGACCTCACGATGCTGGATCCCGCGCCACGGGTGATCGTCGACCCCCGGCTCGGTGTGCTCACGATCGGGGACACGGCGACCGCAGCCGACATCGGAGCCGACATCTATGCCCACACCATTCCCGTCCTCGAGCGGTCCGAAGACCACCTGGGTGGCTACGTAGCCCTCGACGCCGGGGACCTCTTTGACTGTGAGTACTGGGACCTCGAGCAGGCAAAGCTACGACGGGCAGGTTCGCCACCCGAGCTGACCGGCGCCATCGCAGTTGTCACCGGCGCGGCCTCCGGCATCGGTCGTGCCTGTGCCCAGGAGCTGCTGTCCCGAGGGTGCGCAGTCGTGGGTCTGGACCGGGCACCGTCGGTTGCGACCGAGTTCACCGGGGCAGCGTGGTTGGGGCTGGAAGTGGACGTCACCGACACGGCGGCGCAGTCGAAGGCGATCGAGACGGCCGTACAACGGTTCGGCGGGATCGACATTGCAGTCGTGGCGGCCGGTGTCTTCGGCAAGAGTGCCCCGATTGCGGAGATGGACGCTGCGGCCTGGCGGTTCGTGCAGGAGGTGAACGTCGACGCCGTCGCCGCCCTCTTCGCGGCGATCCACCCGCTGCTCGCCTTTTCGCCGATCGGTGGCCGCGTTGCGCTGGTGGGGTCGAAGAACGTCCTGGCGCCGGGCCGGGGCGCGGCGGCCTATTCGGCGTCGAAGGCGGCGCTGACCCAGCTCGCCAGGGTGGCCGCCCTCGAGTGGGCCGAGGACGGGATCAGGGTCAATGTCGTCCACCCGGACGGCGTGTTCGACACCGGTCTGTGGACGGAGACGCTCATCGCAGAACGTGCGGCCCGTTACGGGATGAGCTCGGAGGAGTACAAAGCCCGCAACCTGCTCAAGACGGAGGTCACATCCCCATCGGTGGCGCGGATGGTGGCCGAGATGTGCGGCGCCACCTTTGCCAACACCACCGGTGCACAGGTGGCAATCGACGGCGGTAGTGAAAGGACGGTCTGATGGCGACTCCCATCCTTCGGATCACACCGGGATCGGTCCCGACGCGAGCGCTCGTGGTGGGCGATCCGGCCCGGGCCGCGGCGGTGGCGGAGCGACTCGATGGCTCTGAAGAGTTGGGTCGGTTCCGGGAGTACCACACCTTCACCGGGCGCCACCACGGCGTCGACGTGCTGGTTTCTTCGCACGGGGTGGGGGCGTCGGGGGCGGCGCTGTGCTTCGAGGAGCTGAGCCAGGCAGGTGTCGGCCGGATCATCCGGGCGGGTACGTGCGGGAGCTTGCGCGAGGACGTCGTCGATGGCGACCTGGTCGTCGCCACAGCCGCCATCCGTGCCGAAGGTTTCACCGACGGCCTCGTCCCAGCCGCTTTTCCGGCTGTGGCGTCGGTCGACGTGGTGACCGCATTGCGTTCGGCGGCCGGCGGGCGCACTCGCGAGGGGATCGTCCTCACGGACGCCGTGTTCTATTCGGGGGAAGTGCTCGGCTCGCGACTGGAGCTGTGGCACCGGGCCGGAGCAGTGGCGGTGGAGATGGAGTGCGCTGCACTGTTCGTGATCGGAGCGCTGAACGGGCTGGAGGTCGGGGCGATCCTGGCCGTCGACGGCAACCCTCTCCATCCGGGGGCCTATGACCCGCACCGTGACGTCGTCCACGGGGCGGTCGACACGATGATCGGGATAGCGCTCGATGCGCTGGTGGGAGATGTTCGATGAACGACTTGTACGACCGTTTGACCGTCACGTCCCGCGTCCTTGCAGAACGTACCGGGCGCGACCGCCACGATGTGGTCGTGGTGCTCGGCTCGGGGCTCGGCGAATACGCCGCCGGTCTCGAAGGGGCTGTAGCGGTCTCCTACGAAGAGCTGCCGGGGTTTCCGGTTCCCAAGGCGGTGGGTCATGGAGGAACGGCCTACTCGGTCGAGACAGGCGCCAACGCCGTTCTGCTTCTGGCGGGCCGATCGCACGCCTACGAGGGTCACTCGATGGACGTCGTGACGTTCCCGGTCCGGACCGCAGTCTTCTCCGGCGCACGGACGGTCGTGCTG
>JAOUGY010000053.1 GCA_029865445.1 Acidimicrobiia bacterium
CCGATCACCCTCGAAGACCCGGGGTGGCGGGTGCGGTGACCGTCCTCATGAAAGACACGCTGCATCCGACGCTCATGCAGACGATCGAGGGGCAAGCAGCCTTTGTGCACGCCGGTCCTTTCGCCAACATCGCCCACGGCAACTCGTCCATCCTCGCCGATCGTCTGGCACTCCATCTCGGCGACTACGTCATCACCGAGTCCGGATTCGGCGCCGACATGGGGATGGAGAAGTTCATGGACATCAAGTGCCGCACATCGGGTCTCCGCCCAGACTGTGTGGTGTTGGTGGCCACCGTCCGCGCTCTCAAGACCCACGGTGGGGGCCCCAAGGTGGTCCTGGGGCGACCGCTCGACCGGGCCTACACGGAAGAGAATCTTGCGCTCCTCCACGCCGGAATGCCCAACCTGCTGGCTCACATCAAGAACGCCAAACGGTTCGGTGTCCCCGTGGTCGTTGCGATCAACAGCTTCCCAACCGACACCTGGGCCGAGATCAACGCCATCAGGGACGCCGCCCTCGAGGCCGGCGCCTCCGATGCCGTTCTCGCCGAACACTGGGCCAAGGGCGGCGAGGGAGCCACAGCCCTGGCCGAGGCGGTGGTGGCGGCCTGCGAAGAACCCAACGAGTTCTCGTACCTGTATCCCCTCAACATGTCGATCAAACAGAAGATCGAAATCATCTGCCGTGACATCTACGGGGCGGGCGAAGTGGAGTACTCCCCCACCGCCAACGCCCAGATCGAGAGCTTCGAGAAGTCGGGCTTCGGATATCTCCCGATCTGCATGGCGAAGACACACCTCTCGATCAGTCACGACGCGGCGCTGAAGGGGGCACCCCAGGGGTACACGGTTCCTGTCCGCGAGGTGAGGGCGTCCGTCGGTGCGGGATTCATCTACCCGTTACTCGGAGAGATGCGGACGATGCCCGGACTCGGCTCGACGCCCGCTTACATGAAGGTCGACATCGACGACGACGGCAACGTCGTCGGACTGTTCTGACGACAGACGCCCTCCGCGGCGATCGGGAAGGAGGTGATGAAACATGGCACGACGCAGCAGACTGCAGACGCCCCTCGTTCGCAAGGACGGCGCACTCGTTCCGGCCACATGGGACGAGGCGATCGGTCGGGCGGCCGAAGGACTCAGGGCGGTCGGAACGGACCACGGCCCCACGGCCCTCGGCATGTTCAGCTGTTCGAAGGCGACGAACGAGACCAACTATCTGGCCCAGAAGTTCGCCCGTCTCGTCCTCGAGATGAACAACATCGACTCGTGTAACCGCACTTGACACGCTCCCAGCGTCACCGGTCTGGTGGCGGTTCTCGGAGCGGGTGGCGGTACGAGTTCCTATGAGGAGATCGAGAACACCGACGTGATCCTCCTCTGGGGTTCGAACGCGCGCAACGCTCACCCGATCTTCTTTCATCACCTCCTCAAAGGCGTTCACAACGGCGCCCGGCTGTACGCCGTCGACCCCCGTCGGAGCGAGTCGGCTCAGTGGGCCGATGTCTGGCTTGGAATCGACGTCGGATCCGACATCGCGCTCGCCAACGCCATGGCAAAGGTCATCATCGAACGAGGCCTCGCCAACACGGAGTTCGTGGAACGAGCCACGACCGGATTCGAGGCCTACGCCCGCAAGGTGGCCGAATACGACCTCGCCCGCGCCACGGAGATCACCGGCATTCCCAGCAACGTGATCGAGGAGATGGCGGTGGCGTACGCCACGGCCGATCGTGCCCAGATCTGCTGGACGCTCGGAATCACCGAACATCACAACGCCACCGACAACGTGCTGGCGCTCATCTCGTTGGCCCTCCTCACCGGCCATGTCGGCCGGTACGGATCGGGTCTGGTGCCGGTGCGAGGTCAGAACAACGTCCAGGGCGGTGGCGACATGGGCGCCCTGCCGAACAAGCTACCGGGCTTCCAGGACATCGAGAACGACGAGCAACGGGGCAAGTTCGAAGCGCTGTACGGCCGACCACTTCCCGCCAAGCGTGGGTGGCATCTCACCCAGATGTTCGAGGCGATGCAGGCCGGCAAACTGCGCGGGCTGTACGTCATCGGAGAGAACCCGGCCCAATCGGAAGCCGACTCGGGACACACCCGCCAGGCCCTGGAAGGCTTGGACTTCCTCGTCGTCCAGGACATCTTCCTCACCCGCACCGCTGAGATGGCTGATGTCGTGTTGCCCGCCGCCGCCGATTGGTGCGAAGCCGAGGGCACGGTCACCTCCTCGGAGCGCCGTGTGCAGCGTGTACGGAAAGCTCTCGAGCCGCCGGGTGAGGCGAAACCGGACACCGAGATCATCTCGCTCCTGGCAGGCGCCCTTGGCCGCGGATGGGGCAACCCGTCCGCCGAGGAGATCTGGGACGAGCTGCGAAGCCTCTCACCGCCGCACCAGGGGATGAGTTACCAGCGGTTGGAGGATCTCGGTGGACTGCAGTGGCCGTGCCCCGATGATTCCCACCCCGGAAGCCAGTTCCTCCATGCCCGCCTGTGGGACGAGGTCGTGATCGATCCGGCCCCGTTCATGCCGGTGGACTGGGCGGCTCCGGTCGACCGACTCTCGGACGACTACCCCCTGCGGATGACCACCGGTCGCCACCTCGACGGCTACAACACCGGGGTGCAGTCGGGCGGGTTCGACTCACCCATCAGGATCGGCTGCACGATCGACGTTTCCCCCGAAGACGGGGAACGGCTCGGATTGGAGCCCGACGAGGTGGTGAGGATCGGTTCGAGGCGCGGCGAGATCGAAGCTCCGGTCCGGATCGATCCCGGGCTGCGTCCGGGGCTGACGTTCATGGCGCTTCACTACCCCGACGACGTGGACATCAACGAGCTGACGATCGAGGCCTGGGATCCGCAGTCGGGTACGGCCGAGTTCAAGGCGACGGCGATCAGAATCGACAAGATCGCGGTCGGAGTACAGAGGTGAGATTCCCGTCATGGACCTGAGATTCATTGGGGCCGAGGTCTCGGAGGGCGAGCGGGAGGCCATCCATGCGGCGGTTCCGGCGGCCGAGGTGGTCGAGGTCGACGGTCGGGTGGTCCGCACTGATCGCACGTCGCTCCGGCACCACCTCCTGCCTGCCCTCGACGCCGTTCAGTCGGCGATCGGGTACGTGAGCGAGGGTGCGGTCGACGAGATCGCACACAGGTTGCACGTGCCTCCCGCCGAGGTGTATTCGGTGGCCACGTTCTACGCCCTCATCCAGACCGAGCCTCGTCCCCCGGTCGTGGCGCACGTGTGCGACGACGTAGCGTGCCGTTCAGCCGCCGATCTGGTGGGAGAGCTGGGCGATCGGGACGACGTGGTGGCGAGTCCGTGCCTGGGTCAGTGCGACAGGCGTCCGGCCGTGTTCTTCCAGCGCGCCGGTTCCCCCGACCTCGTGGCGGCGCCTGCCACGGCATCCGAAGTTAGTTCCGTTCTCGACGGAGCCGAATCGATCACGTTGGAGCCGACCGTCGATGCCGGCCCGCTCCTGCGCCGGGTCGGTCGGGTCGATCCAGGGTCACTCGACGCCTTCCGATCGACCGGTGGATACGTGGCGTTGGCGAGGGCGATCGAGATGGGCCCCGAGGCCGTGATCGCCGAGCTCGAGACGTCGGGGCTCAAGGGCCGGGGAGGAGCGGCCTTCCCCGCCGGTGTGAAGTGGGAGTCGGTGCGGAAGCAACCGACCGGCCCCAAATACGTTGTCTGCAACGCCGACGAATCCGAGCCCGGCACGTTCAAGGACCGGGTCGTTCTCGAAGGCGACCCCTTCGCCGTGATCGAGGCGTTGACCATCGCCGGATTCAGCACCGGCGCCACCAAGGGCTTCATCTACATCCGTGGTGAGTACCCGCTGGCGACCGAGCGACTGCGGACGGCGGTCGCTGCGGCCCGGAATGCGGGTTTGCTCGGAGACGATGTCGCAGGAGCAGGCTTCGCCTTCGACATCGAGGTTCGCCGGGGCCAGGGTGCCTACATCTGTGGTGAGGAGACCGCCCTCTTCAACTCGATCGAAGGCTTTCGTGGGGAGCCGCGCCAGAAGCCGCCGTTCCCGGTGTTCGAGGGTCTTTTCGGTCGCCCCACGGTCATCAACAACGTCGAGACGCTCATCAACGTCAACCGGGTGCTCACCGAGGGTGGGGAGACCTACGCCGCGTCGGGGACACCGGATTCCACCGGAACCCGGCTGTTCTGCCTGTCCGGCGACGTGGCGCGGCCCGGTGTCTACGAGGTCGAGTTCGGGATGACTCTGGGCGACCTGATCGAGCGGGCGGGTGGCGCTGCCGGCGACCTGGGATTTGTCATGCTGGGCGGTGCGGCCGGCTCGCTGGTCGACGCGTCGGCCTTGGACCTGCGGCTCACGTTCGAGGATGCCCGCGCTGCAGGGGTGTCGCTCGGCTCAGGGGTGGTGATGGTGTTCAACACCGAGGTGGACATGGTCGACATCGTCCGTCGGATCGCCAGGTTCTTCCGGGACGAGTCGTGCGGCCAGTGCGTCCCGTGCCGCGTCGGCACGGCCCGCGTCGAGGAAGCCGTCAGCCGAGCCAACGGTTCGGTGGAGGCGAGCCTGATCGAAGACATGGACCGAGCGATGAAGGACGCCTCCATCTGCGGGCTCGGGCACACAGCCGCCTCGGTGGTCCGATCGGCGATCGCCCTTGGAATCCTGGGAGAGCCACAATGAGCGAAACCGTGTCCATCGTCATCGACGGAGTCTCGATGGCGGTGCCTGCCGGCTCCACCATCCTCGAAGCTTGCCGTTCGACCGACAACGACCAGCCCACCCTCTGTTACCTGGAGACCCTCACACCCGTGAATGTGTGCAGGGTATGCGTGGTCGAGGTGGAGGGAAGCCGGACCCTGGTGCCGTCCTGTTCTCGAGTCGCCGAGGACGGAATGATCGTGCACACCGACTCGGAGCGGGTGCGGCATTCGCGCAAGGTCGTGTTCGAGTTCCTGGCGTCCTCGGTGGACATGTCGCTCACCGATGACGCCACCAAAGGCTGGATGGACCGGTACGGGTGCGATCCAACGCGGTTCGGACCGCAGGCGGGCCCAGTCGCCGACCGGGACCACCGCCACGCCGGGCATCATCACGCCCCGACCGGAGACACCGCCGAGACCGTGAGCCAGCCGGTGAAGGTGGACAACGAACTGTACGTTCGGGACTACTCGCGGTGTGTGCTCTGCTACCGCTGCGTCGAGGCGTGTGGTATCGACGCCCAGAACACCTTCGCCATCGCCGTCGCGGGCCGCGGGTTCGATGCCCGGATCTCCACCGAATTCGACACCGGTCTGACGGACTCGGCATGCGTGTTCTGCGGCAATTGCGTCGGCGTGTGCCCCACCGGCGCCCTCATGTTCCGCTCCGAGTACGAACTGCGGAACGCCGGGATGTGGGACTCGGATCGTCAGTCGGTCACTCGCACGGTGTGTTCGTATTGCGGCGTGGGATGCAACCTCGAACTCCACACCCAGGACAACCGGATCGTCAAGGTCACCTCCCCCGCCGACCACTCGGTCACATCCGGTCACCTCTGCATCAAGGGTCGCTTCGGATACAGCTATGTACAAGAGCTCGGCGACCTGGCCGTCACCCCGATCGACGAAGTTCTGGCGCGGGCTCGACGGTGACCTCCCCGGCCCATCGGCCCCGAATACAGGTCGCCCCCCGGTGCGACCGGGGGGCGATGATCTGCTCGTCAGACGAGGGTCGGGACCCGCTCGTCCGCCGTGCTGCGCACATTCGTGTGCAGCGGCCGTTCCACGAGGGGATCGGCGACCGGTCCGAACCTGCGAGCCTTCCGGCGAAGCTTCAACAGCTTCCGGCCGTCTCTCTCCTGGGAGGCCTGCCGGTGAGCTTCGGTCATGACTGCGTTGGCGACGTAATACATCACGAGTGGATGCGACATTTGTGGTTTCCTTCGATCGATGCCGGGAGGTGGCATTCTGCTTGCTGGTGAGTTCTTCTTGATGTAACGTATCAAAACTATTACACCGGTTACACTACCTCCGAACACGTAACACGTCAAATGGATTTTTCTCATTACAGCTGCGAGCCGGTCGATCTGGCGGTCGACCTCATCAACACCGACGGCAGGTTCGGCGGCAACAGGGACGAACTGATGTTCTTGCACGATCTCGAGGTGTTTCTGGCCGCCCATCAGGACGTTTGGGAACCCGGCGACAGCCTCCCTCCCGACGAAACCGACGTGCAGGAGGTCCGAGAGCTGCGGAAGTCGCTGCGAACCGTGTTCGAAGCCGAGACCGACGACGCGGCGTCGGCCGTCATCAATGAGCTGCTCGCCACCAACGGCGCCATCCCCCGCGTGTCGACCCACGGAGGGTCGGCCCACCTCCACTTCGAGACGGAGGGAACCAGCTTCGCCCGATGGCTCGCCGTCGTCACGACCATGGGAGTCACCACCGTGCTCGTGGACCAGGGACGAGCGCGGTTCGGGGTCTGCGCAGCCGCCGACTGCAACGACGTCTTCCTGGACACGTCCCGCAACCGCTCCCGCCGCCACTGCTCGGGCACCTGCTCCACCCGGGAGAACGTCGCCGCCTACCGGAAACGACAACGACAGGAGTAGCGGCCCATGTTCGCCGCCCGATTCGACGACCTGCGACCCCGAAGACGGCGTTCGTTCGAGATGACGGGACCCGACAGGGTCGTGGAAGCGACCAGCCTCGACGAAGTGGGTCCCGCGCTCGCCGCGGTCCAGGCCGAGGTCGAGGCCGGACGGTGGGTCGCCGGATGGGTCACCTACGAAGCGGCGCCGGCCTTCGACCCGGCCCTGCATGTGCGCCCTGTGAAGTCGACAGCGGTGGACGGCCTCCCGTACGTGTGGTTCGGAGTGTTCGCGGATCGGGGACCCGCCACTCCTCTCCCCCGTTCGGGGTACACCCTCGGCGAGTGGACGCCCAGGGAGTCCGCGGCCCGCCACCACGCCGGAGTCGAGACCATCCGCGGCCACATCCGATCGGGTGACACCTACCAAGCGAACTACACGTTCCGAATCGGTGCCGACTTCGACGGTGATCCGCGGGCCCTCTACCGAGATCTGAGCCACTCCCAGAACAGCGCATACGGGGCGTTCATCGATGCCGGCCGGTGGGTGGTCGTATCTGCGTCACCCGAGTTGTTCATCGAATGGAAGCACGGCCGCATCACCTCCAAACCGATGAAAGGCACAACTCGGCGGGGACTCGACCTCGCCGACGACGAGGAACGGCGAAGCTGGCTCGAGCACTCCGAGAAGAATCGAGCCGAGAACCTGATGATCGTGGACATGGTGCGAAACGATCTCGGCCGGATCGCCCGAACCGGCACGGTACGGGTTCCAGCCCTCTTCACGACGGAGAAGTACGACACGGTGTGGCAGCTCACCTCGACCGTCGTCGCCGAACCCCGGACCGGCACCACCCTCGTCGATGCCTTCGGTGCTCTCTTCCCGTGCGCCTCGATCACCGGCGCCCCCAAGGTGGCCACGATGGACATCATCGCCGACCTCGAGTCGGATCCCCGCGGCGTGTACTGCGGAGCCGTCGGCTTCGGAGGTCCCGGCACGGACGGAACCCCGCAATGGGCGTTCAACGTCGGCATCCGAACGATCCTCGTAGACCGGGAGCGCGGGCAGGCGCACTACGGCACGGGTGGTGGCATCACCTATGACTCCACGCCGAGCGACGAGTACGACGAAGCGCTCCTGAAGGCCCGGGTCTTGGACAGGCGGTCTGCCGACTTCGAGCTGCTCGAAACCATGCGGTGGGAGCCAACATCAGGATTCCGCCACCTCCACCGCCACCTCCACCGCCTCTCCGACTCCGCCTGGTACTTCGACGTCCCGCTCGATCCGGCCGAGGTTCGCGCCGCCCTCGACCGGGCCACGGTCGGGCACGAAGCGGCGTTGCGGGTACGGCTCACCGTCGACCGCACAGGTTGGGTTCACGTCACAGCCGACCCTGCGCCAGGCCCCCCGATCGAGCCGGTAACGCTCGCCGTCGACACCGTCCCCGTCGACGCCGGAGATCCATTCCTCCACCACAAGACCACCGACCGGCGCCTGTACGAGACGGCCGCAGCACGCCGCCCCGACGCCGATGACGTCGTGTTGGTGAACGACCGGGGCGAAGTGACCGAAACGACCATCGCCAGCCTCGCGGTCCATCTCGCGGGCCGGTGGGTCACGCCACCACTGACCGCAGGGTGTCTCCCCGGGGTCGAGCGGGCTGCCGCGATCGAAGCCGGACTCCTCTCCGAGGCGCCAATCACGATCGACGACCTCGAACGCGCCGACGGCATCGCCAGGCTGAACTCGCTTCGAGGATGGGAAGACGCGGTCGTCGTCAGGAACTGAGACGGCAAACGATCAACCGAAGGTGATGACGTTCCGCAGCGCAGCACCGGCCTGGACCTCGGCGGCGGCTTTCGCGAAGCCCTCCAGTGGGAACGTCGAAGTCACCAGTTCGTCCAGCAACAGCCGTCCGTCCCGATACAGTTCCACCAGGGCGGGGATGTCCTCCGCGGGAATCGACGACCCCATCTTCGAGCCGAGGATCCGCTGTCCGGCGCCCGCCAGGTATCCGAGTTCGATCTCGGTGGTGACACCGTTCGGCGGCATGCCCACAACCACCAGCGCCCCACCCGGGCTGAGCAGCGTCATCCCGGTGTCGATGGCCCGCCCGCTCCCGGCGGTCACGAAAACATAGTCCGACCCTCGTCCATCGGTGAGGTCATCGATCACACCTCGGGCCTCGTCGGGCCGTGCCGTGTGCGTGGCACCGAACCGACCGGCCGCCGCCAGCTTCGACGGCTCCAAGTCGACCGCCACGATGTGGCCGGCCCCTCTCACCCGGGCGCCCTGGACCGCGTTGAGCCCCACTCCGCCCGCTCCCACGACCGCCACCGAGCAGCCGGCCTCGATGTCGGCGGTGCGTGTGACGGCGCCGAAGCCGGTGATGACACCACAGGCCAGCAGGCACGCCACCTCCGGAGCCATCTCGTCGGGAACCGCCACCGCCTGCGATCTGTCCACGACGACCGAGCCTGCGAACCCCGCCACCTTGAGTCCCTGCGAGAGAGGTTCGCCGGCCGGCGTGTGCACGCGGGTAGCCCCGTCGAGGGCGAACGGTGTCCGGCAGAACGTGTGCATCCCCCGGGCGCAGAAAGCACAGGTTCCACAGGAGCGGATGAGCGTGATGACCACCCGGCCGCCCGGCGACATGTCATCCACCCCGTCGCCGACGTCGGTTACGACACCGGCAGTCTCGTGCCCGAACACCGACGGCGTGTAGTCACCCCACTTGCCGCCCATGAAGAAGAGGTCACTGTGACAGATGGCGGTCGCCTCCACGGCCACCCTGACCTCACCCGGGCCGGGGGGATCCACGACCACCCCTTCGACGCGGTGCGGTTCCTCGGGTGATCGGGAGACGAGCGCCCTCGTCTCGATTCGAGTCACGTCAGGATCTCGGGGAACCCGGGTGCCCGGAGCTCGGTGCCAAGGGCGTCCTCGAGCATCTTCACCACCATCGGCGACCAGGCGTTCCCTCCGTATTGCTGACGGGCTTTGATGAACTGCTGCTCGACCAGGCCCGCCAGCTCGAGGGGCACCCCGTATTCGGTCCCCATCCGGTGGGCGAACCCGAGGTCCTTGCAGGCGAGATCCATCGTGAATCCGATGTTGTAGGACCCGCTGAGGATCACCTGGCTCTCGGTTTCGTGGACGAAGCTGTTGCCGGAGCTGGCACGGATCACCTCGAACGCCTTCGTGAGGTCGAGTCCGCCCCGCTTGGCGAGCATCAGGGCTTCGCCGGCGGCCACCAGATGGATGAAGGCGAGCATGTTGGTGATCACCTTGATGTCCGAGGCCGACCCCAACGCACCCATGTAGATGACCGGGTCGCCCATCGCCTCCAACTGAGTGCGGTGCGCCTCGAACACGCTCTCCTCGCCACCCACGATCACCGTGATGTCGCCGTGGGCGGCCTTGTGGACACCGCCGGTCACAGGAGCCTCCAGGGTGGCAACACCCCGTTCGGCAGCACGAGCGGCCAGGGCCTTCAACTCGTGAAGGTCGTTCGTGCTCATGTCGATCCAGGTCGACCCCGGCCGGGCACCCTCGAAGACGCCATTCGGCCCCGCCACAACGGCGGCGACGGCCGCCGGAGAGGGAAGGCAGGTGTAGACGCTGGCGGCTGACGACGCCACCTCGGCGGGTGAGCCTGCCCACTGTGCTCCCTGTTCCAGCAGCGGAAGGGCCGCCTCTTGGGAAAGGTCGTGGACCAGGACGTCGAAACCCGCCCGCAGCAGGCTCGAGGCCAGATGCACACCGAGGTTCCCCAGGCCGATGAATCCACACGCCATGGAGATTCCCTTCACTCGTCGTTCATTTCCAGGTGGAGAAGTTCACCCTCGTATGGATGATTCAGGGCGACTTCGACGTCGAGTTCGACACCGAGCCCGGGTTCGGTGGGCGGGATGATGTATCCGTCCTCCCACTCGAGGGGGCGTTTGAGGATGTCTGCGTGGAACCCGCCCCAGTCGAGGATGCTCTCTTGGATCAGGAAGTTGGGCGAGCAGGCGGAGAGATGGATGTCGGCGGCGGCGGCGATCGGCCCGCAGTAGAGATGAGGTGCGATCACGGCGTGGTGCGCTTCGGCCATCCCGGCGATCTTCTTGCCTTCGAGCAGACCCCCCACCCGGCCCAATGCCATCTGCAGGATCGATGCGGCGCCGGTCTGGAGCACCCGGGCGAACTCGTATTTGGTGGTGAGCCGCTCTCCGGTGGCGATGGGGATGGTGGTGGCTCTTGCCACATCGGCCATCCGTTCCGGCACCTCGGGAGGGGTCGGCTCCTCGAACCAGAGCGGGTCGTACTGTTCGAGGCGGCGGGCCAGGCGAATCGCTCCGGACGGTGTCATCTGCCCGTGCGTCCCGAACAGGAGGTCGGCCCGGTCCCCCACCGCCTCCCGCAGCGTGCGGACGAACCGCTCGCTCAGATCCAGCGCCTCCAACGACGGCTGGCGGGGATCGAGCGCCGTGTAGGGCCCGAACGGGTCGAACTTGACCGCGGTGAATCCCCGTTCGACATAGGCAACGGCCCGCTCCGCAGCCAGATCCGGATCCGAATAGACGGTGGTGTCCTCTCCCGGGTCCGGGTACAGGTAGGTGTACGAACGGAGCTTCTCTCGGACCCGACCACCCAACAGGTCGTAGACGGGTCGGCCCGTCTCCTTCCCGATGATGTCCCAGCACGCCATCTCGATCCCACTCAGGATCCCGAGGATCGACGTGTCGGGACGTTGGGTGTACCCGCTCGAGTAGATGATCCGCCACAGGCGTTCGATCCGGAACGGATCGGCACCGATGACGTGCCGGTCGACGACGTCTTCGATCATCTGGGCGACGACCTGGGGGTGGAACGGAACTGAGTACACCTCGCCGAATCCGACCACGCCGGTGTCGGTCACGAGCTTGAGGAAAACCCAGTAACGGCCACCGAATCCGGGCGGCGGAACACCTACGACGAAGGTCTCACACTCTGCGACATGCATGGGCCGGGCGAGCCTAGCCTCCCCCGACGCGGCGCTCGTTTCACGCTCGCTTTTTCGCCGCCAGTTTCCTGTCGGATTCGGTGAGATGACGCTTCCGCACCCGAATCGAAGTCGGCGTGACCTCCACCAACTCGTCCTCGGCTATCCACTCGATCGCCGCCTCGAGGGTCAGCCTCTTGGGGGGTGTGAGCTTGATGGCGTCGTCCGATCCGGCGGCGCGGATGTTGGTGAGCTGTTTCGCTTTGGCGGGGTTGGCGCTCATCTCCTCGGGCCGGCTGTTCTCGCCGATGATCATGCCCTCGTAGACGTCTTCGCCCGGCCCGATGAACAGCTCGGTGCGCTTCTGGAGGTTGTCGAGTGCGAAGGCGTTCGACACACCCGACCGGTCCGAGATCACAGCACCACCATGGCGGTGGGGTAGTTCGCCGGCCCACCGCATCCAACCGTCGTGGTGCTGGTGGACGAGGGCGGTCCCCCGGGTGGCAGTCATGAGAAACGACCTGAATCCGATGAGCCCCCGGGCCGGTGCGGTGAGCGTGACGATCGTCCGGCCGCGGTCACCGGGCCGCAGGTCCACGACACTGCCTTTGCGTGGGGCAACTGTCTGAGTCACGGTTCCCACGTATTCGTCGGGCACGTCCACCACCGCCCGCTCGACCGGCTCGTGGGGTTTGCCTTCGATCTCGCGCAGGATCACCTCGGGACGGCTGACCTGCAGCTCGAATCCTTCCCGTCGCATCGACTCGATGAGCACGGCCAGCTGGAGCTCCCCGCGGCCCGCCACTTCGATCACCTCGGGGGACGCCGTCGGTCCGATCCTGATGGACACGTTGCCGAGCACTTCCCGGTCGAGACGGTCCTTGATCTGGCGCGACGTGAGGTACTTGCCCTCCTTGCCCGACATCGGCGATGTGTTGACACCAAAGGTCATGCGCAGCACGGGTTCGTCGACGGTGAGCCGGGGCAACGGTTCGGGGTTCATCGCGTCGGCGAGCGTGTCGCCGATCTCCACCTCGGGAAAACCCGCCACCACGAACAGGTCGCCGGCGGTGCGGCGATCCGCCTCCACCCGGGACAGGCCCTGGAACCCCATCAGTTGGGTGAGTTTGCGCTTGATGGGGGCTTCCTCGTCGTTGGAGTGACACAGAGCCACCTGCGAACCCGAGGTGAGCGTGCCCTGGACCACTCGCCCGATCGCCAGGCGGCCGAGGTAGTCGGAGGCGTCGAGGTTGGTGACGATGGCCTGGAGCGGCGCGGAAGGGTCACCGGAAGGCTCAGGAATGGTGGCGACGATCGCCTCGAAGAGCGCGGTCAGGCCTGCGTCCTCCGGCGGGATTCCCACACCTTCGACGGCCCGGCCGTGCCGGGCGATCGTCGACACGATCGGGAACTCGATGTGGTCTTCGGAGGCACCGAGGTCGAAGAAGAGTTCGTAGACGTCGTCGACCACCAACTCCGGGCGGGCGTCGGCACGGTCGACCTTGTTGATCACCACCACGGCCGGAAGGTGGCGGGCGAGAGCCTTCGACAGGACATACCGGGTCTGGGGCAACGGCCCTTCGGCGGCGTCGACGAGCAACAGCACTCCGTCGACGAGTTCGAGGGCGCGCTCTACTTCGCCTCCGAAGTCGGCGTGGCCGGGTGTGTCTACGAGGTTGATGCGGACGCCGTTCCACTCCACCGAGGCGGCCTTGGCGAAGATGGTGATCCCGCGCTCCCGCTCCTGGTCGTTGGAGTCGAGGACGCGTTCGACCACCGCCTCGTGGGCGGCGAAAACGCCGGTTTGCCGCAGCATGGCATCGACCAGGGTGGTTTTCCCGTGGTCGACGTGCGCGACTATGGCAACGTTCCGGAAGGAGGTGGCGCCGGACATGGCGGAGCCCATGCTACCGGGTCGGAAGGCGGGCTCAGCCGAGGAGATCCGAAGGGCGGAAGCCGACGGGGAACGGATCGGTGACTTCGAACGCGTTGCTGCCCGAGACCCGACGGCGCTCCCCGAGGGTCTCGCCTTCCAACCCGTACTCGATCACCGTCACCGGGTCATCCGGATCGATCACCCAGTAATGCTGGAGACCGGCGGCGCCATATTCCGCCGGCTTGTCCACCAGGTCCACGCCGCGATGCCCTGGCGAGAGGATCTCGACCGCGACGAGTGGAGCCACGCTCAAGAACGGTCCCGACGTATCACGCGGGACAACCACCACATCCGGACGCCGGACCTCGAGATCAGGATCGTGCCCGAGATGCCAGTCGATGTCACCCCGGACCTTCAACCCTTGCCCGGCAAGGGCGTCCCGGAGGATGGCCACGAGCTCGAACAACACGTCCTGATGCCGCATCGTCGGTGACGGGCTCACGACCAGCTCACCCCGGACCACCTCGAACCGGTCTTCGGTGCCCATCCCCAGCCACTCGGGGAGGGTGACTCGGGAGGGAAGCACTCGTTCTGACATCGCATACACAGGGTACCTCTCGTTGTCCTACATCGGCTGTCGCCGAGCTACGGCCCGGCTGTGACATTTCCTTGAGCGAGGATCGAAGGTGCCGACAGGAGCGGGTATGGACGTCTCTCAGGCAGCACAAGTGGATGCGCTGGTACAGGCCGCCACCGCCCCTGCCCAGACCGCCGCCGCGGTCGACGTTGCCGTGCTCGGACAGGTGCTCGACATGGCCAAGACCCAGAACGGGGCCCTCCTCGACATGATGCGGGACACGCTCAGCGCCAGCCTCGGCCAGACCCTCGACGTCCGGTTCTGAAAGCGGTCGATCAGGCCGAGCCGCCGTCGAGCCGCCGCCCGACGAAGTCGTCGAGTTCAGCCCGGATGGAATCATCGAGTGGAGGCGTTTCATAGTCGGCCAGCACCTTGCGGTACAGGTCGTGGGCCCGTTCCACCGTGGTCCTGGCGCCGCCCAGGTTCCACGCTTCGAAGTTCTGCCAGTCGGAGACGATCGGTGAGTAGAACGCCGATTCGTACCGCTCCAGCGTGTGCGGCGAGCCGAAGAAGTGCCCGCCCGGCCCCACCTGGGCGATGGCGTCCACCGCCAGTTCGGCGTCGTCGACGACCAGCGGGGTGAGGAACTCGCTCATCATCTGCAACATCTCGATGTCGACCACGAACTTCTCGAAGCTCGCCACCAGCCCGCCCTCCATCCACCCGGCTCCGTGCATCACCAGGTTGGCGTGGCCCATCACCGCCCCCCACAGCGACATCTGGGATTCGTAGGCGGCCTGGGCGTCGACGGCGTTGGCGGCGTTGGCGTTCGACGACCGGTACGGCAGCCCGTAGCGGCGGGCGAGCTGACCCCCGGCGAGGGCCGCCCGGGTGTATTCGGGTGTGCCGAACGCGGGCGAACCGGAACGCATGTCGACGTTCGACGTGAACCCGCCGTACACGACCGGTGACCCGGGACCGACCAGCTGGGTGAAGGCGATGGCCGCCAGCGCCTCGGCGTTCTGCTGGGCGAGCGCTCCGGCGATCGAGGCGGGAGCCATGGCACCCGACAGCGTGAAGGGCGTGATGACCACCACCTGATTCATCTTTGCCATCTCGATCAGTCCTTCGATCATGGGACCGTCGAGGCGGAGCGGGGAGGAGGTGTTGACGATGGTGAAGAGCGAGGGCTCTGTCGCCAGTTGGTCACGGGTGATGCCACGCCCGATGCGGACGATTTCGAGGGCATCCACGATCCGCCGGCGGCCGAGGGCATAGGCGTGAAAGACCTTGTCGGTCAGGGTCACGAAGGCCGACAGCGCCTGCAGATGGCGGGTTTCGGGCGGTAGGTCGACCGGCTCCACCGGGTACCCGCCGAAGGCGTGGATGATGTTGAAGCTCTGTCCAAGCCGGAGGAAGTCCTGATAATCGGCGAAGTTCCCGACCCGCCGCCCGCCGTCCAGCGACGACGAGTTGGGTGCGCTCGCCACCGTACAGAACACGGTCTCGTTCCCACCCACGGTGACGTGGTGAGCCGGATTGCGGGCGTGCATGGTGAACGAGGCGGGGGCGCCCGCCACCAGCTCGGTGACCATCTCCCGATCGAATCGGACCCGCTCTCCGTCGACGGCGGCACCGTGAGCTTCGAGGAGCGCAGTCGCCTCCGGGTGCAGGAAGTCCATGCCGGTGGTTTCGAGGATCCTCAGAGAGGCGTCGTGGATGAGCTCGATCTGGTCCTCGGTCAATACCTCGATTGGGCGGTACGGATTGCGCACGGTGCGCCAATCGAGCTGACGGACACCACCGGTCCGGCTCGACCGACGATCGGCTCGGGCGGACCGTTCACGGGGCATGGCGGAACAGTAGTTGCCGAGAGCCCCGCGGCACCCTCACCGCCCAACCCGGCGGATGGATCGGCAGAGGTCGAGGGTGTCTCCGAAGACCACGAGCGATCGTGCACGGGCCACGAAGTCGTCGGGCATCGGTGCGACCCGACCGCTGTCGATTCCCACGTGGAGGATCATCGACTCCTGGGTGGCGGCGGTCCGGCCATCGGTCCTCAGGTCGTGCCAGAGGTGGAGTCGCTTGGAATCGACACCCACGACAAGGCTGACCACGGCAATCTCGGCGTCGGCGGACACCTCTGCCAGGTACCGGGTGTGGGTTTCGGCGGTGTAGAAGGTGCCCCCCACCCCGGACCGGTATTCCTCGGAGAACCCGAGTTGGGACAGGACGTGGTCACCGGCATCGGAGAACACCACCCCGTAGTAGCCCTCGTTGAGGTGGTCGTTGTAGTCGACCCAGTGGTCCTGAACCGACACTCGATACGGGGTCAGC
>JAOUGY010000340.1 GCA_029865445.1 Acidimicrobiia bacterium
CGGCTTCGGCGAGCCCGTAGGCGATGTCGTCGCCCGCTTTGAAACGAACGATCTTCACGAGGAGAGCAGCGCTCTTCTCAGATCATCGGGTTTCGCTGCCAGCATCTCGGGTTCCACGGCGGCAACCGCCGTCCGGCCCTTCGACCGCTCATGAGGGACGGCATGAGTCCACTGTTTCCGACGGGCACTCAGCTCCAGCGGGAGCCCCTCACCGATACCGCACAGCAGCTTGGCGACTTCGAGGTCCTCGGGGATCGGCGCCCGGCCGAAACCGGCCGCCCGCGCGCCCATCAACGCTGCGAACACGTGCTCGAGGTCGCGATCGATCTCCCCTTCCCGGTGCCGGATGATCTTGAGCGCCCAACCGGTGTCAGGCCCCGGGGACCCAAAAGATCCACCTTTCGGGACTTGGCCCGGGGCTGTGATCACCCCTGGCTTCGAGCTTGGGCTCCATCGCCTGGCGGGACTCGTGTCCAAACCCGGCTGCGGAAGGTCGGAGGGGTCCAACTCGATGTTGGGCTGTTGTGCCACGGCGGGTGCTCCTGAAATCGTTGGCTACATGATGCCGGGAGAAGGGTCCGGCCACAAACACGGGTCGGTCAGGGTTTCAACCATCGATCGTGCCAGGCCAGGATCGCCTCGAAACGCTCAACCCGATGCCGCGGCGACCCGCTACGCGACATCTCGTGACCCTCACCGGGGAATCGGACGAACTCGGCCGGTGTCCCGTTGCGAAGCAGGGCCATGAAGTACTGCTCGGCTTGTTCGATCGGACAGCGGAGGTCGGACTCGGAGTGGATCACGAGTGTGGGACATGTCACGCGATCGGCAGTCGCCAGCGGTGAGGCCTCCCACAACCGGACCCAGTCGCGAGCGTCGTCGAGCCGCAGGTAGTCAGTTGCGAAGAGCCCACCGATGTCGCTCGTTCCGGAGAAACTCGGCCAGCTCAGGAGAGCCCTTTCGACCACGGCAGACTTGAAGCGCTTGTCGCGAGCGGTGAGCCATGCGGTCAAGAATCCGCCATACGATCCACCCATGACACCGAGTCGATCCCCGTCGAGCCTCGGATAACGACGTAACGCCTCCTCGAGGGCCCCGATGGTGTCGGTGACGTCCACGGTTCCCCAGCCTTCCCCGGTGACCGCCTGAAGGAACTCGTCCCCGCGACCCGATGACCCACGCGGGTTGCAGGCAACCACGCCGTAGCCCGCTCCGGCGTATACCTGGAACTCGTCGAAGAAACCGAAGCCGTATTGAGAGGCAGGGCCGCCGTGGATGTTGAGCAGCGCAGGAGTGGACGAATCACCCGGCGGGAGACACACCCAGACGTCGACCCCGGCGTGCCGGAAGTGGTGGACCGGCGCAACTTCGACGTCCACTCCGAACGCCGCCGTCAAGCTCTCGGATGCACCGACCCGCTCGTACAGCTGCGGCGGCCATTCCGTGGAGGTCGCCGTGAAGGAAATCCGATCGCCGTCTACGTCGAATCCCGTGACCGTCCGCTCACCCTCGATGACGTGACGAACCGATCCGTCCGGACCGATCGACATGACTCCCACCTTGCCGGCATCTTCGACAAACGAGTACAGATGGTCGCCGTCCCAGGCGAACCTGCCCGGACCGACAGCGATCGAGATGACGCTCCGGTCGAGGTGGTCCGTCAAAGCGTTGACCGACCCGTCCGGCTCCCGCCGGTACACACCGTAGATGGCAGGCCACCGCGGCTCGGGGTTCCCCACCACGTGGAGGACACCGTCGGGTCGGTATGTGACCTGCCACCAGGTACCTCGCTCGACCGCCCGAGTTGTAGTGCGTGTTGCCAGATCGACTTCCCACACGTCGGTTCCCTTGGACAAACCCGGCATCGAGCTGCGGTCGGAAACAAAGCCGATTCTCGACCCGTCCGGCGCCCAGGCGATGGCGGCGTCGTCGAATTCGCCCGGGGTGAGGCACTCCGGCTGCCCCGAACCGGACGGGTCGACCAGCCAGACGTGTCGTTTCCGGTCGTGCGTCCAACCCTTCTGGTCGAATCGATAGGGAACGGCGACGATGCGTCGGGGACGGCGCGCCCGTTCCTCGTCATCGAGACCGGCCCAATCGTCGACCCAGGTGACCGCCACGACTGCCAGTCGGGATCCGTCAGGCGACCACTCCATTTCTTCGACCCCGAGGTCGAAATCCGTCACGACTTCTGCTTCGCCGCCGTCGACGTCGATCACGGCAACCTGCGCAGGCTTCTTGTCCACCGACCGAGCGAATGCCAGCCGGTGACCGTCGGGCGACCATCGGGGTGAGTGGTCGCCTGGACCGGAGGTGAGGCGCCGGCTTCGGCCGCCTTCCGCGATCCAGATCTCACGCACATAGCGGTCGCCATCGACATCGATGCGAGTCTTGACGAAGGCGGTGCGGTCTCCAGACACCCGCGGATCGGACGGCGTGACGATGGTCCCAAGATCGTTCGGTTTCACGATCTCTGAGGGTATACCCTCTCACCGGTGCATCGCCTCATCGCGTCTTGGTTCGGCACCGGGCTGATTCTCGGCCACCTCCGGGGATCCGACGCCGGATCGGGGACTGTCGGTGCCGGCTTTGCCATGGTCGTGTGGTGGTTGCTCAGCCCCGTCGGGTGGTGGGCCCAAGCGGTGGCGGTGCTGGTGGTTATGGCACTGTCGCTGTGGTCGGCACGTCCATTCGCCACCGACCACGCCGATCCGGGTTGGGTGGTCGTCGACGAAGCAGCCGGGGCGCTGTTGGCGACGGTGGGCCTCACCGGACTGCCGGCATTGATCGCCTGGGTCGTGTTCCGCGCCGCCGACATCTCCAAGCGCGTGTTCCCTGGGGTTGCAGCCGCCGAACGCCTCCCGGGTGCAATCGGCGTCACCGCGGATGACCTGGTGGCCGGGCTGTACGGGCTCACGGTCGGCTGGATCCTCACCCTGCTGTGACTGGGCCGAGCCGGGCTGACTCGAGCGCGCACCCGGAAAGGGATGGACGCCCCTAGCGCCGCCCGCCCCTGACGTCGGAGCCTGGCGTCAGGACAAGGGGTGAACTTGTTGAGAGATATCGACCACCATCGCGCAGTCGATACGGCTGCCATCGCAGAGTTCGTCGACGAAACAGTCTCCCGCAACCCGGTCATCGGGCTTGCTGTCGGCGTCGTCCACAGCGGAAAGCTCGCCTACTTCGCCGGCCGCGGGGTGGCCGACATCGATACACACCGGCCGATCACAGAGGATTCTGCGTTCAGGGTGGCGTCCATCACCAAGACCTTCTCGGCGATCGCTGTGATGCAGCTCTTCGAGCAGGGCGTGGTCGAGCTCGACGCTCCCGCCAACGACTACCTGACTTCGTATCGACTCGCTCCCGCCAGGGCCGGGTGGAGACAACCCACGGTTCGCCACCTCCTGACCCACACCGCGGGACTCTCCGAACTCGCCCATCCCTCTGGAGCGGTTCGCCCTGACTTTGGGGAAAGCACCCCGATTGGCGAAGAGCTCGATTCACTGTCCGATTTCTACCGCGGGGAGCTTCGGTATCACGCAGAACCGGGAACCCGATTCGTTTATGGAAATCACAGTCCCGCCACGCTGGGCCAGATCGTCGAGGATGTCAGCGGCGTCCCGCTGGCCGACTACGTGCGTCACCGGATCCTCGAGCCGCTCGGCATGTTCGACAGCGACCTGGTCCGATCTCCCGGCGTGTCGTCGCGCCTCGTATCGGGCTACGAGATCGGTTCCCGCGGCGTGAAACGAGTCGCCGAACGGGACATGGTGACGACGGGTGCGGCTTCGCTGTTCTCGACGCCCCGCGACATGGGGCGCTACCTGGCCGCACTTCTTGGCGGGGGCCGTAACGAATTCGGAGCCGTCCTGACCGACGAGACCCTCCGTTCCATGTTCGAGGCCCACTACCGCCCCGATCCTCGGATCCCGGGTATGGGGCTCGCCTTCTTCCGTCACGAAGTCGATGGTCGCCTGGTCGTCGGCCATCAGGGGACCCACCCGGGCTTTCACTCGCAGTTCCTGATCGCCCCAGATGGCGAGATTGGGGCGATGGCGTTCACCAATGGCGCCCATCAGGCGGACTTCTGGCTC
>JAOUGY010000341.1 GCA_029865445.1 Acidimicrobiia bacterium
TCCCGAAGGGGATGTGGTGGGGGAGGCGGTGTTCCGGATCTGGCCCGCTGACCGCGTCGGCGGTTTGTGAACCCGGCCCGACGACGACCAGTTCTGTCACACACGTCCTGTATGGAGACCACATGGATGTGGGAGCCGTAGGAGAAGAGGTCGCCGCAGGGTTCTTGCGGCGCCGGGGAGCGCGGATCGTCGCCCGCAACGTGGTCGTACCCGAGGGCGAACTCGATCTGCTGGCGGTGATCGATGGGGTCAGGGTGGCCGTCGAGGTGAGATCCCGCCGGGGTGAGGACCCACTCGAGGCGTTCGACGACCGCAAGCTCGACCGGGTGCGCAGGTCTGCGGCGCGGGTGAATCCGCCCTGTCGGCGCGTCGACCTGATCACGGTGGCGTTTGGGGAGGAGGGTGTGGAGATCCGCTGGCTTCCCGACATGTGAGCGGTGTGTCCACCCGGGGGCGGAGCCCGCGCTCCCGCCGGCGGGGGAGGACTCGGCAAGTTGACGGCGATACAGTCGGGTCATGGAAACGCGAGAGCAACCGGCGATCACCTTCACGGGGGTCACCAAGCGGTACAAGGACACCCTGGCGCTCGACGGGGTCGATCTGGAGGTGCCTTCGGGGCTCCTCACCGGATTCCTCGGTCCCAATGGTGCCGGGAAAACGACGTCGTTCCGGGCGATCATGGGGCTGACCGCGGCGACCGCGGGCACGATACGTGTCCTCGGCATGCAGGTCGGGCCCGACACCCACCGCATCGTGAAACGGGTAGGCGCCATCATCGAGGAACCGGGGCTGCACAAGACGCTCACGGCCCGTGACAACCTCCAGGTGTCGGCAGACACGATCGGAGCCGGCGCCGGTCGCATCCCCGAGCTGCTCGACTTCGTTTCGTTGAGCGAGGTCGCCGACAAGAAGGTGGGCCAGTTTTCCAAGGGCATGCGCCAACGCCTCGCGCTCGCCCAGGCCATGCTCTCCGATCCCGACCTGTTGATCCTCGACGAACCCCTTGACGGGCTCGACCCACAGGGGCAGGTCGACCTCAAAGAGCGGCTCCGTGCCCTCGCGTCGGAGTCGAACAAGACGATCGTGGTCTCCAGTCACAATCTCGCCGACGTCGAGCAACTCGCCGACCACGTGGTCGTCATCAACAAGGGCAGAGTGGTCACCACGGGGACCGTCCGGGATTTGCTGGGAGACGACGGGAGTTTCGAGGTGAAAGTCGCCGATCTCACCGCGGCTCAGGCCGCTCTCATCGCCGCCGGGATCGACTCCCACGTCGCGTCAGATCACCTGTCGGTCACCGCCACCGACGGGTCCGACATCAGCCGGATTCTCGCCGGGGCCGGGATCTACCCCTCTGCTCTCGTCCCGGTGAGACGCAGCCTCGAATCCGTCTTCCTGCAGCTCACGGGAGACGACCAATGATCGGGCTCCTCAAGGCAGACTTTCTCAAGCTGAGAAAACGGTGGCTCTACTGGGTCCTGCTGGCGGTGCTGGCCACCCTCATGGGTCTCGCCGCCGTCTTCCTCATCGTGATCCCGAGCGTCAACCCAGATCTCATCCCGGACATACCCACCTTCGAAACGGGTGACGCCATGCTGCTCGGCGCCCAGCAGGCCGTTGGCCAGACATGGTTCCCATTGATCCTGGCGGTGGTGTTCCTGGGAGGTGAGGTCACCACGCCGATCTGGGCGACCGCTGTGACTCAAGAAGCCCGACGCTGGATGCACCTCGTGTCCAAACTCGTGATCTGTTCGGTGGCGGCGTGGGCTGGGACGATGGCCGCCATGGGCGGGTGGGCTCTCCTGGCGGCGCTCTTCACCGAAGGTGAGGGCATCGGCGCCGGCACCTGGTTCGAGTTCGCCTGGAAAGCGGCGCTCACCCAGGTCACGTGGACCGCGCTCGGACTGGGCGCCATGGCACTGATGCGCAACATGGGGATCGCCATCGGGACTGTCCTCGCGTTCTCCTTCTTCGAGGGGATCGGCTCGCTGTGGGACGTCTACGCCAACGTTTCCCTCACCGGCGCATCGACGGCGTTGTTCGGGAACCTGGGTGCTGAGTTCGCCGGAGGATTCGGCTTCGGCGGAGCGGACGCCATGTCCATCACGCAGGCCGTGATCGTCGTGATGGGCTGGGCTGTGCTTGGATTGGGCCTGGCGATCACCGGACTCGCGGTGAAAGACCCGTGAGCGACGGTGGATGGGCTTGCACGGTCGTCAACCCTTCGAGCCGGTGGACTCCCACCACTCGATGGTCCGGCGGAGCCCGTCCTCGAAGTCGACGGTGGCCTCCCACCCGAACAGCTCTTTCGCACGTGAGACGTCGAGGGCCCGGCGGGGCTGACCGTCCGGTTTGGACGTGTCCCAGACGATCTCGCCCTCGAACCCGACCAGGTTGGAGATCGTCTCCGCCAGGAGCCGAATCGGCACCTCGCGCCCGTTCCCCAGATTGACCGGATCGGGTCCGTCGTAGCGTTCGGTGGCCGTCACGATTCCCGATGCGGCATCACTCACGTAGAGGAACTCCCGGCTGGGGCTGCCGGTACCCCACAACGTGACGGTGGGGCTCGACGAGTCGCGGGCGGTGATGAACTTGCGGATCAGAGCCGGGATCACGTGCGACGTCTCGAGGTCGAAGTTGTCGTACGGGCCATACAGGTTCACGGGCAACAGGTAGATCCCGTTGAAGTCGTATTGCTCCCTGTATGACTGAAGCATCACGAGCAAGCTCTTCTTGGCGACCCCATAGGGTGCATTCGTCTCCTCGGGGTACCCGAGCCACAGGTCTTCTTCTTTGAAGGGGACCGGAGTGAACTTCGGGTAGGCGCACACGGTCCCGACCTGGACGAACTTCGTGACGCCCACCCGGCGCGACTCTTCGATGAGATTGATGCCCATCGCCGCGTTGGCGTAGAAGTAGCGGCCGGGGTTGGCCATGTTCGCCCCGATGCCTCCCACCTCGGCGGCGAGGTGGACCACGATGTCGGGACGGGTCGATGACAGGAGATCGCGGACGACCTGCTGCTCGGTCAGGTCGTGTTGGGCGCGCCTGGGTATCACCAGGTCGGAGGCCCCCGCTTCCTCGAGCCGGCCACACACCTCGCGACCGAGAAACCCGGCGCCGCCGGTGACGAGGACTCTGGAACCGGCGATCACGGCCGACCGTTGCGCCACTCGTTCGCCTTCAGCCCGGCGTCCACGAGGGCTTTCTCCTGTTGGGCGAGCGCCAGATCGGCCTCGACCATCATCTCCACGAGACCCCGGAATCCGACCTCCGGTTTCCAGCCGAGCTTCGTTTGCGCCTTCGTCGGGTCGCCCTGGAGGAGCTCCACTTCGGCGGGCCGCATGTACTGGCGGTCGATCTCCACGTGATCGGACCACTCGAGGTCGAGCAGCCCGAACGTGGCATCGAGGAACTCCCTCACCGAGCGTTTCTCTCCGGTGGCGATCACGAAGTCGTCTGCCACGTCGTGCTGCAGCATGAGCCACATCGCCCGTACGTAGTCACCGGCAAAACCCCAGTCCCGCTCGGCGTCGAGATTGCCCAGATACAACTTGTCCTGGAGCCCCAGCTTGATGCGGGTGGCGGCTCGGGTGATCTTGCGGGTCACAAATGTCTCGCCCCGGCGCGGTGATTCGTGGTTGAAGAGGATTCCGTTCGTGGCAAACATCCCGTATGCCTCGCGGTAGTTCACCACCTGCCAATACGAGTAGACCTTCGCCACTGCGTACGGGCTCCGGGGATGAAACGGCGTCGTCTCGGACTGTGGCGTCTCCACGACCTTCCCGTACATCTCCGACGATGACGCCTGGTAGAACCGGACGGGTTTGTCGATCATGCGGATGGCTTCGAGGAGCCTGAGGGTCCCAAGGGCATCGACGTCGGCGGTGTACAGGGGATTTCGGAACGAGACGGCCACGTGGGACTGGGCGCCGAGGTTGTACACCTCATCGGGGCGCGTTTCGGCGACGAGGCGGGCCAGGGAGCCGCTGTCAGCGAGGTCGGCATAGTGGAGAAAGAGCCGGGCGTCCCGCAGGTGCGGGTCGATGTAGAGGTGGTCGAGACGTTCGGTACCGAACGTGGAC
>JAOUGY010000342.1 GCA_029865445.1 Acidimicrobiia bacterium
GGCCCGGCGCACCTGAATGAAGTCCCAGATCGGTTCGAGTCTCACGTACACGTGGATACCCCGGCTGCCCGAAGTCTTCGGCCAAGCCACCATCCCCAGCTCGTCCAACAGATCATGTGCTCCCCGGACAGCGCGCCGCACGTCTTCGAAGCCGAACCCCGGGGTCGGGTCGAAGTCGATGCGCCATTCGTCGGGGTGGTCGGTGTCGGGCACTCGCACCGGCCACGGATGAAAATCGAGGCAACCCAACTGAACGAGGCTGATCACGTCGACCGCAGTCCGAGGCACCACCATGGTCCCCGGACGTTGGGAAGGGAACGTGATGTCGACCGTCTCGAAAGGAGAGTTGCCGGGAGCCCGTTTGTGGTACACGGGAGCATCGTCCACGGTCTTCATATAACGCTTGAGCATCGTCGGGCGCCCTTCGATACCCCGGAGCGCGCCCATGTGACAGGCAAGGAAGTGATTGACCACGTCGAGCTTGGTCCAACCGCGGCCGGGAAAGACGACTCGCGATGGCGAGCTGATCCGCACGTCCACTCCGTCGACCTCGACCGTCGTCTCGTCAACCATTCACCGAACGCTACCTCAGGCGATCGGCGGGCGGCTGTTGCGCAGGGCCCACCCCGGGTACCCTGAGCCCATGGAATCAGCCGACCTCGTCGACCTGATACGAAGGTCAGTGATCGGGGCGGACACGGTCGTCACCACTCCGTATGGCCGGCGACGCGTGGTGTACGCCGACTACACCGCCTCGGGCCGGTCGCTCTCGTTCATCGAAGACTTCATGCAGTCGAAGGTGATGCCGCTGTACGCCAACACCCACACCGAGACGTCGGGGACCGGACTACAGACGACACGGTTCCGTGAGGACGCCCGAGAGATCGTGCGCCGCTGCGTCGGGGGAACACCCGGAGAGCACGCGGTGATCTTCGCCGGCTCCGGTTCCACCGGTGCGATCGACCGGCTCATCAACATCCTGGGGATTCGGATTCCCACGCAACTCGACGATCGCTACGACCTGGCATCACACATACCCGAGTCCGAACGGCCCGTCGTATTCGTTGGTCCCTACGAACACCACTCCAACGAGCTGGGATGGCGGGAGTCGATAGCCACCGTCGTGGAGATCTCCGAGGATTCCGACGGTCACGTCGACCTCGACGATCTGCGAAGACGGCTGGAGGAACATGCGGACCGGCCGCTCAAGATCGGGAGCTTTTCGGCTGCCTCCAACGTCACCGGGATCATCACGGACGCCACCACGGTTTCGGCACTCCTGCATGAACACGGCGCCCTGTCACTGTGGGACTTCGCGGCTGCCGCGCCCTACGTCGACATCGAGATGCGGTCGCCGACCACCCACGGTCTCGACTACAAGGACGCGGTCTTCATCTCCCCCCACAAGTTCATCGGCGGTCCCGGCACCCCCGGCATCCTCGTGGTCCGGAGAGAGCTGCTCACCAACCGGGTTCCGTCGGTGCCCGGTGGTGGGACGGTGTCGTATGTGAATCCAGATCACCATTCGTATGTGAGCGACCCGGAACATCGCGAGGAAGGCGGCACGCCTGCGATCCTCGAATCGATCAGAGCCGGGCTCGTGTTCAAGCTGAAGGAGTCGGTCGGGATCGATGAGATTCGTCGCCGAGAGGAAGCTTTCATCCGGCGAGCCATCGACACCTGGTCGAAGAACTCCAACATCGACATCCTCGGGAACCCCGAGGCCGACCGCCTGTCGATCGTGTCCTTTGTAGTGCGGGCGCCCGAGCATCTGGGGGCGGCCCGGCATCTTCACCACAACTTCGTCGTCGCCGTGCTGAACGACGTGTTCGGCATCCAGGCGCGTGGCGGCTGTTCGTGCGCCGGCCCATACGGTCACAGGCTCCTCGGCATCGGACTGGACCTATCCCAGCGCTTCGAACACGAGATCGCAGCGGGATGCGAGGTCATCAAGCCGGGTTGGGTGAGGGTGAACTTCAACTACTTCATCTCCGAAGAAGAGTTCGACTTCATCATCGAGGCCGTCGACGCGATGGCTGCGGTTGGCTGGCGTCTCCTGCCCGACTACGACTTCGAACCGGCCACGGCTCTGTGGCGCCACCGCGCCGGGACTCCGGATCCACCGATGTCGCTTCATGACGTGGATTTCGGCATGTCCGGAGCCACGATCGGCGGGCGGCACGCACGCACCGGCGCGCCCGCGTTCTCCGAGTGTCTTTCGATGGCCAGCGAGCTGATGAACGCCCCACGGCCGATGCGCGACCGCGGACCCGATCTGCCCTCCGGGGCGGAGGCGCTCCGTTGGTTCCCACTCCCCGCCGAGGTCTGAGCCACCACCGGCTGCACCGTCGCGGTAGGCTCGATCCATGAGCGATGCCGTGACCGAACCGACCTCGGACGAGGTCATACGCTGGCACCGGACGATGGGCCCCATCCTGTTCAACCACGCCTGGAAACTCATGGACGACGCCGCTCGGAGCGCCGACGACGAGGACACGCTGCTGGCGGCCGCCTTCGGTCAGCGGTATCACTGGTACCTCGTGGGGACCGCTGTGAACAAGGCCATCGCCGATTGGCAGGTTGCCAGGGTTGCCGCGTTGCTGGGATACGCAGAGCTCGCCGATCGCTTCGGTCGGTTGTCGCTTCGGATGTGCGAAGACCACGACCTGCCGCCGTTCTACCGCGGATACGCCCATGAGGCCATCGCCCGTGCCGCCGACGTCATGGACGATCGCCAGACCCGCGATCAGCATGTGCTCGCGGCGCGAGAAGTGCTGCCCCAGATCGAAGACGAGCAAGAACGGGCGATGCTGGACGCCGACGTGCAGATGATCTGCTGATTACACGCCGACTTCGGCTCCGGATCGACTACCGCCCGGCGGACCCCTCCACGAACCCTCGTCCCACCCCCCAGCGAAACGATGGATCGTGCGGTCGGGTCAGCCGTGTTTCGGCGTCCTGCCAACTGAGCGCGGCGGCCGCAGTCCGGAGGGCTGTGGCGACCGTGAGCGGCGCAGAGGGGGTGCCCGGGCCGAGCCCGGCGACCGGGATCAGCTCCTCGAATCCGGCTGACGTGAGCTGGCGCCAGCGCGGGTACTCGCGGTCGAGTGTGCGCGCGAGCAATCGGGCGACGGAGACATCGACGCGCGACACCACCAGGGCGGCCACACCCAGGGTGAGCGCATCCCATTCCCGGCTCCCGAAGTTGACTTGTAAGAGGCAGGCCTCGGCAGCGAGACTCATGGCATCGCTCGACTCGGCGCATGCCGCGGCGTAGGCGGCCACCGCCGTGCAGATCTGGGCGTTCAGCCAGTTGCCGTCGCGGCGAAGCGCAGACGCCGACTCCAACAGACGAACCTTCGCAACGTGGAAATCACCGGATCGAATGAGAGTCAATGTCTGCATGGCGCTCGCCATGGCCTCGACATCCACCGACCCTGCCGTACGAGCCTGACCGAGCGCACGATCGAAGAACTCGTCCGCCCCGACGTCGGAACGAAGGAAAGCATTGACACCACCGAACATGCCGGCGAGGGCCGCTCCCGGGAGATCGCCGCGAGCTTCGAATTGTTGCCGGGCGGCATCGAGGAGCTCGGCAGCGGGGTTCAGTTCGGCGGCGTCCACCAGCCCGGCAATCATCCCAACGGTCAGCGCCCTGCCGTGCTGGAACCTCGCCCAGCCGAGGAGGGTCCTCCGGCCACCGGCCTCGAACGCTGCCGCGGCCCGCGACAGACGAGCGAACGCGATGTCGTAGTTGGTGTTGTAGGCCGCGGCCACGCCCGCCGCCATCGCCATGCTGGGATCTGTTTCCACGAGTCCGCACACACGATCGATCCACCGCTCCGCCTCCTCCGAATGGCCCTGCGTTGTCCAATAGGCCATGAGCGCGGGAATGGTGACGGCGACGAGGTTCAGATCGGGGTCAGATCCCGCCTGTCCGTCGATGGATGCGTCGAGTGCGGCCCGGATGTTGTCGTGGTCGGCGTCGAGTGCCCTCACCGCCGCGGCGGCGGTGGTCACGTACACCCTGGTGCCTTCTTGGATCGCGCGCCAGCAGAAATAAGCCCGGTGCGATG
>JAOUGY010000343.1 GCA_029865445.1 Acidimicrobiia bacterium
TCACCGGCGGAGCGTCCCAATGCAGATGAATGTCGTCGCCAACCAGTGGGTGTTGGTGTTCGGGGAGGATCTCGGTGGTGTTGGTGATCCGGCATCCGACCAGATTCTCCAGCATCTGATAGGTGTAAAAGCCGCCGCGACCCTGCCCCACCTGGGCGATCCACGGCCACACGACCTCAGGCGGAGCATCGACGGTGACTCCTAGCGTGTAGGACCACTTGGGAGCGGGGACGAGATCATCACCGGGCAGCGGATCGGTCGCTTCGGTTCCGATCGTGCCCCACCGCCGCCGTCTTCGTCCGATGAACGGGGTGACGAGGGTGTGCCAGATCAGGAGGGCGGCACCCTCCACGGCTGCGGGAAGACCGGCGCTGGGAGATCGGTCCACGCGCCGTGACCCGCGCTTTGAACCGATGACCCGTCTGGCCGAGATCACATTCCCTGTGCCGCCGCCCGGGGAAAGCGAGGTCGTCGAGTCTTCGAGCACGGTCTTGAGTCTTTCCACGTCTGCTTGATTCCGCTTTCGGCCGAGTCGGCCGAAGAGTGGACCGAGAAGCCTATAGAGCCCTTTCGGCTCGACGGTGGCCACGAGTGTGAACCGTGTTCCGGTGTCGGTGTCCTCGAAGCGATAGCCCCCGGTCCCGGCGAACGGTCCTGCTTTCAGATCCCAGTCGACATTAGCGCCCGGCTCGATGGCGGTCACACGCCAGGTTCCGAGTCGAGTTCCGGCTTGGACATACCCTTCGGAGCCCAGCGTCATAGGGGGGTCGGTGACCCATCCTGACTCGGTGACACCAGTCCTCCAGTTCACGTCGTTGGCCGGATCCGTCACATATCGATAGACGGTCTCGATCGGAGCCCTGATGGTGGTGGCAGCACTCATGTCCATGGTCAGACCCTCGCTTTCGTGAGCGATTCGGAGAGGGGAGCAGTCGTCTTCCCACCTACCGGCTCATCGGTGCCTTTCAGGAGGAGCCACAAACCGAGGGCGACTTCGGCGATCAAGCTCAACGCCAGTCCGGGATAGCTCAGCTCCGGATTGTCGGGCAGGAGAATCGCCTGGAAGAACCAGAGCACGATGGCGAACCCGTCGAGAATCAGCAGCACGCCCAAGAACCTGGGCAGGAACCCCGACTTGTAGATGAGATAGCCCAATGGGAACAGCCAGGTTCCGAAGAAGAGCTGTGCCGTGACGAAACTCAGTTTGTAGAGGTCCAGGGAGAGAGCCTGCATACTCCCGAGCTGCTCAGCGGAGAACGCCGCCGAAAAGGACGCCGTATCGGTTGAGAGCATCACGAAGATGAGCGGTACATAACTGGCGACCTGTATCGCAACCCCGATCGCGTTCAGCAGCAGAAAGAGCAGCGCCAGGCCTCGGTTGACGGGCTCGAGGAGAAGGTAGAGGCCCCACGCGGCCATGGCGAAGAGGAAGGCGGACAACACCCCGAATGTGAGCCCGAGGTCAAACTGCGTCGCGTCGGTCGTCAGCGTTTCGCCGACTCCGAAGCCAAACAGATCCGCGACGAACAGTGCACCCGCAAACGCGAGATAGAGGCAACCTGTGATTCGGGCGAGCGTCTGCCTCGGGATATCAGCCACAACTGCCGGTGCCATGTCTTCTCTCCAGTCTCACGGTTGACGGAACGGTGGTGTCTTCGATCGATGCGAGGCCTCTGCCGATCGGTCCCGGCGCCAGCGCCGTTTGCGGCGCGGATTGCGGGAGATCGGCGGGGTGGTGCTGATGGTGTCGAACACCAGCGATGATTTGCCCGATCCAGACACCGCGGAGAACACAACCAACCGTCCCCGCGGCACGTCCACCGAAACATCCCGAAGGTTGTTCACCCTTGCGTGCCGCACCTTTACGCAGTCTGTAGGTTCGCCCGACCGCGCAGCCAGCGCATCCACCCGACCATCGTAAGAATCTGGCCTCGGGTTCACCACAGACCAAGGTCCCGACGATTCCCAGCGAACCTGCGGGTGGCGATGCCTGCGAGCTCAGCCGGGTCCTGACCCAGCCGAGGTGAAGCCGTCAGTCCGTCGTCGTCGGCGCCGGCGACCCTTCACGCGAGAGAAGGCGGTGATTGCTGCGAGGTATTGCTTGGGTGGCTCTGACGCGGTCCGTGGGGATCAGAAGAACACGTCGAGTCTGGCTACCCCCCAAGCGATGTGCCACAGCAGGTAGTAGGCGAGTCGAAAACCGAGCATCCACACGAAGCCGAACCGCCAAAAGATCCACACCTGCACCACGCCGAACACCAGGAGGTGAACTGCGCTGAAGACCTGCGTGCCGAACGAGGTGGCGTATGCGGCCTGCAACACGGCCTCTATGGCGGCAACCGGAACTGCGATCCGCCACAAGGTCCAGCCCATTCCCCGGGGTGCTCCGAGCGCGGCCACGAGTGCCGCCAGAGGGATCACATGGAACGCGTTCTCGACGAACACGGCGATCGCGGGGTAGAACCGCAGCGCATCTGGGAGGGGGACATTCATGTCCGCGGGAAAGCGGAGGATGGTGTCGGCCGCGATCGCAGCGGCGGCGAGCAACGGGACCGAGATGGCCACGACCGCAAAGCCGGCGCGAGACGTTCCTGGCCCGATGACCTCAAAGGTCGAGGTTCGCTGCAGGTGGCCCATGGCGAAGGCTCCGACGACGACGGCGCCGATCACGGTTGTCGTGGGATCCAATGGGCCGAAGAAACGTGCGAACACCGACTGATCGACCCGGACCTGCCATACCGTCAACCCCACTGCAATCAGCGCCATGCCCCACACGACGCCCAGGTTCGACCACTCGAATCTCGAGGCCATGTCATCACTGTGACGAGCACGCTCGTTGTGTCGCCAGGGCCCTAGTGCCCCGGCCGTCGGTCGCATCGTTCCGCGATCGGCCCCGTCCGTCAGGTCAGCGGTTCCCAATCGGGATTCCGGCCGATGAAGGCCATCAGCCGACGGACGGGATCCTCGCCGGCGTCGATCGGAACCGGGGGGCCGAAGTGGCCGGATGCGAGCAGCGCGTCGGCCAGAGGTTCCATGCCGGCCAGCATCGTTGCCGCGAACTGTTGATCGAGGCCGTGCGGGCACTCTGCCGAACGGGCGAGGTCCCATGTGTGCATGAACACGTCGCTGGTGTAGAACCGGTCGATGGCGACGGCGAGTGGGTGCTTTCCGGCCTGCGGCTGGTCGAAGTCTCGTTGCGCCGACTCCGGATCGTCGAGGATCCGCTGCACAGCGTCACTTCGCCTCCTCCACGCCTCACCCGGCTGGGTCGCGTCTATGAGTGGCAGGTCGAACCCTCCGGATGCGAGAAATCCTGGTAGCCAGCTGAGAAGATGCTCGACAATGTCCCGGGCAACCCACTCGGGTACCGGGGTCGGGCGTGTCCAATCGGTCACCGAGTCAATGACTCGACCGAAGTTGGTGGCGATCGCTCGATGCCGTTCGGCTGGCGAATAACCCGCAAGACTCGAAGTGGCGGTTCGCACTCGACTCCCTTGTTGATCTGGAGAGGGGAAGCTAGTCGCCGTGGCGGGGCGAGGTCGTCCCACCCCGCCACCCTGAAGGGAGCGACCAGGGGATCGAGAACATCGGGCGGTATCGTCGCTGTATGGGTACCGGCGCCGACAGATTCTCCGATGTCTGATCGCATCGAGCCGTCGGCGTATGGCCCCGAGATTCTCGAACAGCTTCGAGCGCTGGCATTGCCGGTGGGCGACTATGCGGTCTTCGGGAGTGGCCCGATGCTGGTCCGCGGCATCATCGACACCGTCTCCGACTTGGACGTCCTGTGCCGGGGCATGGCGTGGTCCAAGGCACAAGAGCTTGCCACGTCGACCGCAGTCGAGGAGGGGGTCGCCGTAGTTCGCGCCGGGCCGATTTCCTTCGGCACCCGATGGGGTCTGGGCGGGATCGATGTGAACCGGTTGATCGACGAGGTCGAAATCATCGACGGTCTGCCGTTCGCTCCGTTGGAGGCCGTCGTCGCCTACAAGCGAGCGGCGGGGCGGCCCAAAGACGTCGCCCACCTCGAACTCATCCGGGCGTGGATCGCGGGTG
>JAOUGY010000344.1 GCA_029865445.1 Acidimicrobiia bacterium
CATGAGTCCTGGAACGCGGTCGGCCGTCACCGTCAACAGATCCTCGATGAGCGCGGCTTGCGCCGACCGAAGCCGCTCCATCGCCGTGTCCGCGGCATGGCGCGCAGCCGACTCCGCCGACTTGATGCCGTCGGTCACTCCCTGTTCGTAGGCGGCGGCTCGGGCCTCTTCGATCATGGTCGCCGTCACCGGATCGATGCGATGGTCGAGTCCCAACATGAGGGGGTTCGATGCGACCGGGGGTTGGCGCAGTACGCCGCTATTCGATGAGGTCACTCTCACCTCCCCTGGCGATGACGATCTGGCCGCTCTCCTCGAGGGCTCGGATCGTTGCGACAACGGAGGAACGGGCCTCCATGACGTCCGGTTTGCGAACCGCCCCGAGCAGATCGATCTCCTCGAGCAGGGCCTCCCGGGCCCGTTCCGACAGGTTCCGGAGCAGTTTGTCTCGGACCTCGTCGGGAGCACCTTTCAGCGCAAGAGCCAGCGAAGCCGTATTGACCTGCTGCAGAACCTGCTGCACGGCCCGATCGTCGAGGTCGACGACGTCTTCGAACACGAACATGAGCGAGCGGACGTACTCGGCCAGTTCGCTGTCCTGTTCGGTCAGATGCTCGAGCACCGATTCTTCGGTGTCCTTGGCGGCGTTGTTGAGGATTGCCGCGAGTTCCTTCGGGCCGTCGTGGCGGAGGACGTTCTCTGCTTTGGCCTCGGTGAGCCGCTCCCGCATCGCGATTTCGATCCGTTCGATCAGCTCGGGAGGAGTTGTTGCGATTGTCGCGATCCTCAGTGCGATGTCGCCGGCCACCTCCGGTTCGAGCGCAGCCAGCATCTTGGCTGCCACCTCTGCGGGTTGGGCAGACAGGATGACCGCGGCGGTTTGAGGATGTTCGGTGCCGAGGAACCTGACCGCCTGATCGAGCTCGACCCGGGAGAGGAGGTCGAAGACATGCCTTTCGCCCGGTGCGAGACCGCGGAGCGCCTCCATCTGCTTGGCCCGGGCACGCAGCGTGGCAGCTTCGGTGGCCGGGTCGATGCTCATGAGATGGGTCAACGTCTGCGCCATCATGTTGTTGCGCGTGGACGTGTCGAACGTCCCGAGACTGTCCACCTCTTCGGCGAGGAGGGCCACCTCGTCCGGTGACAGGTGATCGAGGATGGCGCCGGCCTTTCCCGACCCGATCGCCAGCACGAGGGCGGCGGCCCGCTGTCTTGGCTCGGGGACAGCAGGGCTCCGCGAGGGGATGGTTGCCGGCAGGGCGTCGCCGTCGGCCATCAGGCAACCGTCTCACGTCGATCGGCGAGCCACGACCGCAAGAGGGTCGCGATCTCTTCGGGCTGGCGCTCCACGAGTTCGATCACATCGTCCGTCAGCCCGAACGCCGCCGTCTGTGCTGCGAGTTCGTCGGCGTCGAGCACCGCGCCTCCGGTGAGGGCCTGGTTCATCTCGACGATTTCGCCCTTCTTGGCCTTCTTCTTGCCGCTGCGAGACATGAGGAAGAGGCCAACCGTCACGAGCAGCAGCACGAGTGCGCCAACGATCGTGGGGATCAGGTCCATGATTCCGCCCGCGGCAGCCTCCTCCGCGACCTCGGTTTCCGGCGGGGCCGGGAAGGCGATGGCCGACACCTCGATCGCGTCACCGCGTTCGGCCTGGATTCCGGCAGCTGCGCCGACCAGGGCTTCGATAGCGGCGACGTCGGGGGCACTCGCCCCGGTGAGAGAACCGTCGTCCACCACGACGGCCACCGAGAGCCGCTCGACGGTGCCTGGCGCTTCCATGGTCCGCACCACAACCCGGTCGATACCGAATTCGGTGGTGTCCTCGTTGCGGGAGTAGTCGTAGGCTCCGTCGCCGGTGGCGATGGGCGTGCCGTCGACTCCGACCGACCCCACCGGGGCGGCGGCGTCACCGGTGAACGTCTCTTCGATGACCTGGCTCCGGATCGGAGTCGCCGACTCGGGGGTGTAGGTCTCGCTCTCGGTCTCGCGCTCGTCGAAATCGAGCTGGGCACGGACCACCACAGACGCTCGTCCCGATCCCAGGACCGATGACAGCATGTCGTTGAGATCCGAAGACAGCGCGGTCTCGAAGTCCTCGGTCATGCGTAGTTGCCGGTTGCCCATGACCGTGACGCTGTCTTCCCCGGCTGCATGCAGGACCGAGCCGTCGGTGGACGCAACCGTCACCTGGTTGGGCTCCAGCCCCTCTACAGAGGAGGCGACCAGCATCACGATCGCTTCGACGTCTGCCTCACCCACCGACTGTCTGGGATCAACGAGCACCGAGGCGGTGACCGGTTCCTGATTCTCGATGAAGAGCGCTTCTTCGGGGATGACCAGATGGACGGTGGCACCGGCCACGCCTGACATCGCGGACAGAGTGCGGGCCAGTTCGCCCTCGAGTGCTCGCTGATAGTCGACTCGCTGGCGGAAGTCGGACACCGACAAACCCTGCTCGTCGAGAAGCTCGTATCCCTTGGGCACGACGGAGCCTTGAACTCCCTCGGCGGCGAGATCGGCCCTGACCCTGTAGACGGCATCATGGGGCACGAGAACCCGGGAGCCTCCGCCTTCCAGACGGTAGGGCACCCCCGATGCCTCCAGTGAATCGACCACCTGGCTCAGCTGGGTCTCGTCGATGTTGCTGTAGAGGACCGTGAATGATGGTGCCGTCACCCACGTGAAGAAGGCGGCGCCGGCGAGGATCACGACGATGGCGGCAGCCCCCATCCCCACTTGCTGTGAGATGGTGAGGGACCTGAGCATCCGGCGGAGTGATTCGAGTCCTGGCATGTCAGACCTGCATCCTCATGATCTCCTGGTACGCCTCTACGGCCTTGTTCCTGACCTGAACCAACAACTCCATGCTGAGGGTTGCCTTCGTGGTGGCGACCATCAGCTCGTGGACGGGGGTGTCCCCGCCGGCGGCGACGTCTTGGGCCATCAGGTCTGCGGATCGTTCGGCGTTCGACACAGAGCCGAGCGCGTTGGCGACTTTGCCCGCGAAGTCTTCGCCGCTGCCGGCGACCGGCTCCGCCGCGCGGGTGCCGGCGACCGAGGAGATTCCGGGGATGGGACCGATCGGTGTCATTGGCCGATCCTCATTGCGGCCTCGTAGGCCTCCCGGCCGGAACGGATGACCGACAGGTTCGCTTGATATGAGCGCTGAGCTGCGATGAGATCAGCCATCTGACCGGCGAGATCGACCGCCGCTCGAGTGACGTTGCCGTCCTCATCGGCGTACGGGTGAGTGGGATCGTACGCCTTGGGCGGCTCTTGCCGGGTCTCGTCGATTCCGACGACATCGACGCCGGATCCGTCGGTCCTGGCTGCAGCGATCACGATCTTGGACCGGAAGGGCTCTTCTTCGGGCGGACGGATCGTGTTGACGTTGGCGATGTTGTGGGCGATCGCGTCGATCCAGGTCTTTCCCACACCCGCTCCGCTGGCGGCGATGTTGAGGGTGTCGAAGGTACCCATCATTGATTCCTGAGTGCCATGCGCAGGATGTCGGCCTTGTAGTTGAAGGCTTCGATCATTGCGCTCTTCATCAGGTTCGTCTGGATCATGCCGACCATCTCGTCTTCGAGCTGTACGTTGTTGCCGTTGGCCCCGGGCGCGGACCCGGTCGGCAGCACTACGGGCTCCGCCATGCGGGTGATCCGTCCCGCGTTGAGCGCTGCCGCCAACTGGCCTTCGAACTCGACCTTCTTGCCGGCGAAGTCGGGGACCTCGGCATTGGCCACGTTGTTGGCGATGACGGCCGATCGCTGCTCGAGACCACTGAGGGCCCATTCGATGGCTTGAGTTGTGAGATCGCTGTTGGTGATCATGGGTCTCCTAGGACGACAAAGACGACAGGGGCGAACGCCGTGCGCTCATCCCTGTCGCCTCGTGAAACATCCATGAGTTCAGTTGTCGAGATGCCTGTCGGCTCCCGGCGCCGGCGGTTAACGAGAACCCGAGATTTGGCGCGCGGTGAGCGCGATCCGTGGCGTGACTGGCGGAACGTGGAGGGGCATTGGGGGGGGTCAACCGATGGACTTGGC
>JAOUGY010000345.1 GCA_029865445.1 Acidimicrobiia bacterium
GGGACGGAGTACTGCGGACCGTAGCGGCTTCGTTTGCTTGTGAATGCGTTCAGCCGGCCCGGTCCGCCAGGACATCGAAGACCGCCCCGGGTTCGATCCCTCGCTCGGCCATCAACACCAGGAGGTGATAGACCAGATCTGCCATCTCTTCGGCGACCCGGGCCGCGTTGGCGTCGCCGACGGCGTGGTCCTTCGCCGCCATCAGCACCTCGGTGGCCTCCTCGACGACTTTGCGTGCCGCGAGGTCGGGACCCGCCTCGAGCAACCGAGCGGTGTACGAGCCGGGCGGACGCCTGGCGTTCCGGTCCTCGATGACGTCCCACAACGATTCGAGGCGGGCGAACCCCGCGTCGTTGGTTTCATCCCAACAGGTGTCGGCCCCGGTGTGACAGGTCGGACCCGCCGGACGGACCCACACCAGCAGGGCGTCGCGATCGCAGTCCTCCCTGACTTCCACGACCCTGAGGGTGTTTCCGGATGTCTCGCCCTTGCGCCACAAGGCCTGGCGCGATCGCGACCAGAAGTGCACCTGCCCGGTCTCGGTCGTCAGGCGGCGCGCCTCTTCGTTCATCCATCCGAGCATGAGCACCCGTCGGGTGTCGGAATCCTGGACGATGGCCGGTATCAAGTCCTGCGTCATCGCCTCACCGCGATTCCTGCGGCCGCCATGGCGGTTTTCACATCCTCGATGGCTATCTCCCGGCGGTGGAAGATGGATGCGGCCAGCACCGCCGACGCCGAACCCTTCGTGACGGCCTCCACGAGGTGGGCTGAGGTACCGGCACCGCCCGATGCGATCACGGGCACGCCGACGGCCGCGGCGAGTGCACTGGTCAATTCGATGTCGAATCCGTCCTTGGTGCCGTCCCGATCCATGGACGTCGCCAGTATCTCGCCTGCGCCCATCGAGGTGCCCGTGCGGGCCCATTCGATGGCGTCGAGCCCGGTTGGATGCCTTCCCCCTCCCACCACGACCTCGAACCACTCGGTTCCATCCGGACGGGTGCGGGACTTGGCATCGATCGCCAACACGACGCATTGTCTTCCGAAACGGGTTGCACACTTCGTGATCAACTCGGGATCGGCAACGGCAGCGGTGTTCACGCTCACCTTGTCTGCACCGGCACGAAGGACCGCCTTCATGTCATCGGGATGGCGCACTCCGCCCCCCACGGTGAGGGGCACGAACACGTTCTGTGCCGTCCTCCGCACGACGTCGAGCAGCGTTCCCCGGCCCTCCGGTGACGCCGAGATGTCGAGGTAGCAGATCTCGTCGGCTCCTTCGTCGGCGTAGCGGGCGGCCAGCTCCACCGGATCGCCCTCGTCGGTGAGGTTCACGAAGTTCACGCCCTTGACGACCCTTCCGTCTTTGACGTCCAGGCAGGGGATGATGCGCGTTCGCAACGTCATCGGTTCGCCATCGCGATGCTGCACTCCCGTACGAAATTGGCGAGCATGCCGAGTCCGGTCTCGCCCGATCGCTCCGGGTGGAATTGTGTGCCTACCACGTGACCTTTTCGAACCACCGCCGGGAAGGGAGACTCGTACGACGACCTGGCCACGATCACCGCCGGGTCGAGCGGTTCGGGTGCGTACGAGTGAACGAAGTACACCACCGGCCGGTCGCTCAATCCAGCGAAGAGTGGATCGTCGCGGACGAGGTCGAGGTCGTTCCAACCGATGTGGGGGAGCCGCGGAGGGTTCTCCAGTTTGCGCACGGTGCCTTCGATGAGTCCGAGACAAGCCGCCCCGTCCTCCTCGCTGGTTTCAAACAGCACCTGCATCCCGACACAGATGCCGAGCACCGGCCGCGTCGTCTGACGCAGGGGGCTCTCGAATCCGGCGACGCGGATCCCCGCCATCACCGACGCCGTGGCGCCAACACCGGGCAGGACGATGCCGTCGGCGCCCTCGATCTCCTCCGGAGTCTCGCACACGACCGCGATCGCACCTGCGCGTTCGAGCCCCCGGGCGATCGAAACCAGGTTTCCCGCCCCATGGTCGATGACGGCGATTCGCGTGGTCACAGGACTCCCTTTGTGGACGCCACCCCGCTCCGGCGGAGATCGATCGCACACGCCGTCCTCAGGGCCCGGGCGAGGGCCTTGAAGGCCGCTTCGGCGATGTGATGATCGTTGGTACCCACTGTGTGCAGGTGGAGCGTCACACCGGCGGAACGGCAAAACGCCTCGAGAGCGTGACCGATGTTCTGGGTCGACAGGTTGCCAAGCATGTGCTGGGTGAATGGGAGGTCGAGGACCGAAAACGCCCTGCCCGAGATGTCGATGACGGCGGTCGCCCGCGCCTCGTCCATGGGCACCGTGGCGTCGCCGAAACGCACGATGCCGCTCTTGTCACCGAGTGCCCGGCCGAGGGCCTCGCCCAGCACGATGGCAGTGTCTTCGACCGTGTGATGGTCGTCTACGTGGAGGTCGCCCTCGACGCTGACCGTGAGATCGAACAGACCGTGGTGACCGAAGGATCCGAGAAGGTGATCGAAGAATCCGACGCCGGTCGACACCGAGGTCTCGCCTGTCCCGTCGAGATCGAGGGTCAGCCTGATGGAGGTCTCTTTGGTGGTGCGTTCGATGGTGGCCGAGCGGGTCATCGGTTCTCCAGTCTGGTTTCGGCGGCGAGGCGGTGTGCTGTCAATCCCTCGGCCGTTGCGAGCGTCGAGATGATGTCGACGATACGGCCGAGCCCGGCTTCGGTGAGGCGCTGCTCTTGACGCCACGATCCGAAGTCCTGTACCGAGAGGGGTCCACAGGCTGCGGCCAGCCCCCCGGTGGGGAGAACGTGGTTTGCCCCGGTGGCGTAGTCGCCTGCCGATTCCGGTGACCACCGCCCCACGTAGACGCTTCCGGCACCTGTGACGGCCTTGGCGATCGAGTCCGGGTCCTCGGTCATGATCGTGACGTGTTCTCCGGCGTAGTCGTTGGCGAACTCGACCGCGGTCTCGAGGTCGGCGACGGTGATCGCCCAGCCGTGGTCCGTGAGAGCCTGTTCGAGGATCGATGCCCGCGCGAGTTCGGGCAGGATGCTGTCGAGCTCCGCTTCCACCTCGTCGACCAGCCGACCACTGGTGGTGACGAGCAGGGCCGGGGAGTCTGGGCCGTGCTCGGCCTGGCACAGCAGATCGACGGCTACGAGCCGGGGATCGGCGGAGCCATCGGCGATGACCAGTACTTCGCTGGGCCCGGCCGGGAGGTCGATGGCGCAGACCCCATAGACGGCGAGCTTCGCCGCGGTCACCCAGGCGCTGCCCGGCCCGACGATCTTCTCCACCCTCCGCACCGTCTCGGTGCCGTACGCCAGAGCTGCCACCGCTTGTGCGCCGCCCATAACCCAGATCTCGTCGACCCCGGCCACACGACACGCTGCCAGTACCGCCGGATCGACCGTTCCGTCGTCGGCCGCCGGCGAGGCCACGACGACCTCCTCGACGCCGGCGACGCGGGCCGGCACGGCGGTCATGATCACCGTCGACGGGTACGCCGCCTTTCCCCCGGGGACGTAGGCGCCGACCCGCCGAAGCGGTGTCCATTTCCGGACGATCTGAACGCCTTCGACGGTTTCCACGCTGAGGTCTCGGGGAAGTTGGGCACGATGGAAGGCCTCCACGTTTCCGGCGGCGGCTTCGAGCGCCGAGATCAGACCTGGTGGAGAGGCGTTGCATGCGGCATCGACCTCCGCATTGGTCACGCGCCTGAACCCGCCGCCAAACCGCTCGGCGTACTCCGAAACGGCGACGTCACCCCGCTCGGCGACGTCGTCGCAGATGGCGACGGCACCATCCCGCACCGATCGATCGGGCACTGCCGACCTCGCCAGCAGCAATCGCCGGTCGGCGGCGGTCATCGCCTCGTAGTTCACGTTTCGTAGTCGAGGCATCAGAGGAGTTGCTCGATCGGGAGGACCAGGATGCCTTTCCCGCCGGCCGCCTCGAGACGTGGAAGGAGTTCCCAGATGTGTTCGGCGTCGACCACCGAGTGGATGGCGACCCAGTCGTCCTCGGCGCGCGGGACA
>JAOUGY010000054.1 GCA_029865445.1 Acidimicrobiia bacterium
AGCCGGATTCGGCATCTAGCCCTCGCTTCGCTCGGGTGCTGTGCGCCGGACGCTGTGCGCGATGCGCAACAAGCAACAAGCAACAACAAGCGAGGTAGCGCGGGAGGCGGAAGGGGAGACTCAGGTACCGAGTACCGAGTACCGAGTACGGCTGAGCAGAGCTCAGCCCTCGAAGTGACTGCAATCGATTGTTGTTCTACAGTGTGGGCATGGCACGAGTGGTGGTTCTCGGGTTGCGATACCCGGATCTGTCCGTCGAAAAGGGCATCCTCGGTGGGGTTGAAGTCGTCGCCGGTTCGGGTGCGTCGGCCGACGAAATCGTCGAGCAGGCCGGCGACGCCGACGTGATCATCGCCGGATCGCTCCCCAAGTTCGGATCCTCCGTTCTGGAACGAATCGGATGCCGCTCGATCGTCCGTGCGGGGATCGGCGTCGACAACATCGATGTCGACGCCGCCGTCGACCTCGGATACACGCTCGCCTACGTACCCGACTACGGCACCGAATCGGTGGCTCAGCACACCCTGGCGCTGGCTCTCGCCGCCACCCGGCGACTCGGTGAGGCAGACCGTGTGGTGCGCGAAGGAGGATGGGGGTTCGCCGAGCTCCGTCCTATGAAACTCCCTCCGGCATCGACGGCAGGGGTGGTGGGTTTCGGGCGTATCGGTCGACGAGTCGCCGAACTCTTCAGAGGAATCGGCTTCGGCCGTATTCTCGTGCACGACGCGTTCGTCGAGGTCGACGATCAGGAGCAAGTCGGCCTGGGTCGGCTGCTCGAGAGCTCGGACGTCGTGACCCTCCACGCTCCGCCCCCGTCCAGTGGAACGCCGCTGATCGGAGCGATGGAGATCGCTCGCATGCGACGCGGCAGCGCAATCGTCAACACCGCTCGCGGTTCACTCATCGACCCGGCGGCACTGGCATCGGGTCTCAAGATCGGGGCACCACGGGTTGCAGCTCTCGATGTGTTCGACCCCGAACCGCCCGACCTGACCCCGTTCAAAGATGTCGCGAGCAGGCTCATCCTCTCCCCGCACAGCGCGTGGTACAGCGAGGAGAGTCAGCTCGACCTCAGGAAGAAGTCCGCCGAGGAGGCGCGCAGAATCATCGCCGGGCAGCCCGTACGAAACCCCGTGTCGAAGGGAGCATCGTGAAGAGCCAATTCTCCATCTCAGACCTCACGAGCCCGGAGGTGAAGCAAGTCGTGGCCGCCTCCCGCACCGCTGTGATCCCGTTCGGGAGTATCGAGCAACACGGCCCGCACCTTCCTTGCGGCACGGACACCATCGCGGCCGAGGTCATCGCCAGCGCACTCGCCGAGACCCTCGACGCTCTCTACGTGCCATTTGGGCCCTACGGCGTGACACCGATTCACGCCGGTCACCCGGGGACCATCACGCTTCGTCGTTCAACCTTCGAGGCACTGTTGACCGACATCTGCGAAGAGCTGATCGGCATGGGAGTCGACCGGTTCGTGTTCGTCAACTGGCACGAGGGCAACATCGCGTCGATGGACGGGGTGGCCACCGACATCCAGGACCGCCACCCGGGTACGTATGTGGTCACGGCACACGCGTGTTACACGGCACAGCGGGTATATGCCGCCCAGGGTGGAGAGCTGACCCACGGCGGAGGGATCGAAGCAGTGGCGGTGATGGCTCACGACCCGGATCTCGTGGCCCCCGACCGAGCCGGGGACGCCACTCGACCGGATCATGCGATCGCACTCGATGCGATGCGCCGGTCGAAAGAGGTGTACGGCTACATCACCGACGTCACGGAGATCGACTCCGAGGGCTGGTACGGCAATCCCCGGTGGGCCTCGCAGGATCTGGCAGACGGGTTTGCGGCCACCATTGCAGGAGAGGTCGCCAAAACGGTTCAAGAGGTCTTCGAGTTGAGGGACCGGCGATGAGCGTGATCGATGGCTCGGGTCTCGAGTTCCGAGACTTTCCCGGGCGTGTCACGGCCGATCCCCTCGAGCTCGAGGACTCCGAGTCGAGTCTGCGGATCGTGAAACTGCAGCGGACGGTCGGACGGACGGCTCACCGCCACCCGCACTCCGAAGAGGTCTTCTACGTGGAGACGGGCACCGGCAGGGTGTACATCGACGGTGAGTTCCACCCGGTCAAGCCCGGCGACACCGTTCGCATCCCGGCCGGGTTGGCGCACGCCACCGTGCCCGACGAAGGAGTCGAGATGAGGCTCGTCTGCTTCTTCCCTCATCCCGACCTCCCCGCAAACAGCGAAGACACCGGCATCGAAGTCAGCTGAAACGAAAGGAACGGACATGACCGACAAGGTGAGGCTCGCCCCGGTAGGACTGGGTCGGTGGGCGCAAGTGCTGGCCCGAGGAGCCCAGAGGGGACAGGTCATCGAGCTCCATTCGTGTTTCACCCGGGACCCGGAGAAGCGGAAGGCGTTCCAAGACCGCTACGGGGTGCCAAAGGCGGCTTCTTCGTATGAAGAGCTGTTGGCCGATCCCGATGTCGAAGGGGTGGTCATCACCACACCGAACGACACGCACCGCGCCGTGATCACCCAGGCGCTGGAAGCCGGCAAGGCCGTCTACACCGACAAACCCGTGGCCCAGACCTTGGAGGATGCGCTGGCGATCCGTGCCGCGGTCGAACGCACCGGAGGTGTGTTCGCAGTCGGTCACAGTGCCCGCCGCTTGTCCGGAAACCGTGTCATCAAGCAGTGGATCGACGATGGAACCCTCGGCGACGTCTCGATGGTGGAAGCGAACTTCTCGAATGAGCGTGGGCTCGAGTTGACCCCTCAGACCTGGCGCTGGTACCTCGACAAGACACCGGGCGGTCCGCTGATCCAACTGGGGGTTCACCATGCAGACAACCTCCAGTATCTGCTCGGCCCCGTCGCCGCTGTGAGTGCCGTACAGCGCAAGCTGTACACGCCATCCGAAGTCCCCGATGCGACGATGGCAATCCTCGAATTCGAGTCCGGCGCCCTGGGTTACCTCGGGTGCGGCTGGGCCTCGCCGGGCATCTATCAAATCCGGGTACAGGGGACCAAGCAGAATCTGATGTATGACCTCGACTTCACGCACTGGGACGAATCCCACGAAGCCGACGAGTGGTCGTCGCTCGTATCCCAGGCCTACGGCCAGCAGGAGCGGACTTCGGTCGAGCTCCCGTCCACGGACATGTTCCGGGAGCAGTTGGAGGAGTTCGCCCTGGCGGCACGGGGACAGGGCAGCGTCGAGGTGGGCGTCGAAGAGGCCATCAGGGCCCTCGCCATCGTGCACGTGGCGATCGAATCGAACCGTCAGGGTGGGCGAGCCGTCGAGGTGAAGCCGTTCCTGGACGCCATCGAGGTGCCGTCGAGCTGATATGCGTCACTCCTTCAAGGTCTGGGCGCAAGAGACCGATTGGCCCACGCTGCGCGACTGCTGGGTGACCGCCGACCGGCAGGGCTTCTGGGACGTCGTGTGGTTGAACGACCACCTCTACCCACCGAAGGCTCCCCCGGAGCTTGCGATCATGGAGCCATGGGAGCTGTTCGGCGGGCTAGCGGCGCTGACCGACAGGATTCGATTCGGGACAATGGTCAGCTCCAACACCTTCCGGCACCCGTCTGTGCTGGCCAAACAGGCCGCCACGCTCGACCAGATGTCATCGGGTCGGCTCGAGATCGGGCTCGGGGCAGGGTGGAAACAGACCGAGCACGATGCGTTCGGAATCCCTCTTCCGCCGCTCACAGAGCGGTTCGATCGGCTCGAAGAGACCCTGCAGATCCTCGATGGCTTGTTCACGTCCGAGGTGTTCAGTTTCGACGGCCGCTACACGTCGATCCGGGAAGCCCGATTCGAACCGAAACCGGTCCAGCGCCCGCGGCCGCCATTCGTCATTGGCGGAGCGGGCCCGAAGCGGACCATCCCGATCGCCGCCCGACACGCCGACCAATGGAACTACCCGGACTTCGACCAGGACTTCGCCAAGCTCGAGTCGGCACTAGCGACGTTCGAAGCGGCTCTGATGGCGATCGGGCGGCCCCGCAGTGACATCGAGTTGTCCGTTCAGTTCCGCTATCCGGACGATCTCGGCCGGATGCTGGATCTCGTGGCGACGTACGAGGGGTACGGGGCCGACCACATCCTGGTCAGCTTCTCCCCTGGCACTGACACGGCCGTGGTCCCAGTGGTGGCCGAGGCGCTGGCGGAACGCCGAACTCAGTCGTAGCGGAACTCGAATACCACACCATCGGCAACACCTTCGGCGCCGCGGTCGACGAGGTAGAGGCTCCGTCGCGCCGGATTCTCCGACGATGGACCGAGTTCGATGCTGGCCAGGTCGGCTCCGGTGGTGGAGATCCCAAACTCCTCGATGAGGTCACCGCTCGAATCGAGCTCGAACACGGTGCCCGGAGTACCGCGGTCGACCACGAGCAACGTGTGATTCACCGGGTCGAACGCGCCGCCCTCGGGGTCGGTGATGCCCAGCCCGGTCACGTCGATGCTGACGACCACGTCGTCACCCTGTGGCGGCACGCCATCGAGAACTCCGTTGACGCCGGGCGACAGACGGAAGATCTCGGGCGTATCCGAGTCGGTGCCGTTGATGATGAACAGCTGTCCGGTCGACGGGTCGAAGCCCAGCCCCTCGGGATCCTTGGCTCCGAAAGCCAGCGTGTCGAACGAACGCACCGTGTCGTCTCCGGTTCCGAGCTTCGTGTCGGGCCCCGGGTTCAACGCGTATACGACCCCGAAGTCGTCATCGGCGATCAGCAGCTCGTTGCGGTCGGGGTCCCACGCTCCACCGGCCGGCTCGGACGTGAAGCCGAGCGTGTCCCACTCGTACTTGATGTCTCCCGACAGGTTCAGCGTCCACGCGTTGATTCCCGAGAATCCGGGTTGCTCCTCGGCCGGGGCGTCGAGCAGGACCAGTTCGTTGGTGTCGTCGCGGTAGACGACCGCCGTGGGATCGAACGACGGATAGGTGGAGGCATCGATCGACCGGATGAGGGTGAGCCTGCCCTCGATTCCGAGGTCGAGCGCTCGGTGGAGAAAGGCCGCCATCTGTTCCCGGGTCACGAAGTCGTCCGGGCAGAAGAGGTCGTTGGTGGGCGGGTTGCATCCGCGAGTGACGCCGGAATGGGCCAACTTTGCGATCTCGGCCTCGAAGACCGAACCGTTGTCGTCAGTGAACGGGTCCGGATCGGATTCTGTGAGATCCAGCGCCCTCACGAGGAACGCCGCCATCTGCCCCCGGGTCACAGGATCGTCGGGACAGAATCGATCGTTCGTCGGCGGATTGCAGCCTCGTGTGATTCCCGACTTCGCGAGCTTTTCGATGTCCCCTTGGAACACCGAGTTGTCGTCATCGGTGAAGGTGTCGACGTCGCCCGCGGTGAGGCCGAGCGCCCGAACGAGGAACGCCGCCATTTGGCCGCGTGTCACGTTGTCACCGGGGCAGAACAGGTTGTTGTCGGGTGGATTGCACCCGAGCGTGATCTGAGCCTCGGCAAGCCATTTGATGTCGTCGGCGAAGACGTTCGACGGCGCCACGTCGTCGAAGTCACCGGTGGCGGCGATGGCCGGCCACGAAGTGGTCATTACGAGTGCGGCCGCGATCGCGGCAAACACAGCCTTGCGCATGGATGCACCCCTCCGGATCTATGTGACGCAATGTAGTGCCCTTCGCCGTCGCGATAAAGACACCCGAAACACAGATTGGGTTCAGAGACCCAGGCGCGCCTTCAGTGCGTCGAGTTCGGTGAGGAGAATCGAAGGAGTCTTGTCGCCGATCGTGGCGAACCAATCCTCGATGAGGGGGACCTCCGCCTTCCATTCGTCGACGTCGACCGCAACTGCCCTCTCGATGGCCTCGTGTGACATGTCGAGACCAGTCGTGTCGAGGGCGTCGGCGTTCGGGACGTACCCGATCGGGGTCTCGACCGCTGGGGCGTCTCCGGTGATGCGTTCGATCACCCACTTCAACACGCGGCCGTTCTCGCCGAACCCCGGCCACAGGAAAGCACCGTCTTCGTCGCGGCGGAACCAGTTGACATAGAAGACCCGAGGGAGTTTTGCCGCGTCCGCGGACTTGCCCATGTCGATCCAGTGCTGGAAGTAGTCGCCGGCGTGGTAGCCGATGAAGGGGATCATCGCCATCGGGTCGCGGCGGACAACACCCACCTGTCCGGTCGCCGCCGCCGTCGTCTCCGAACTCAACGTGGCCCCGAGGAACACGCCGTGATTCCAGTCCCGAGCCTCGTAGACCAGGGGAACGGTGTCCTTGCGTCGCCCTCCGAACAGGATGGCGGAGATGGGGACTCCCTCCGGAGCGTCGTACTCGGGGGCGAGGATCGGGCAGTTCCTGATCGGTGTGCAGAACCGTGAGTTGGGGTGGGACGACAACACCCCCGACTCGGGTGTCCAGTCATTGCCGTGCCAATCGATGAGGTGGTCCGGCGTTTCTTCGGTCAGTCCCTCCCACCACACGTCACCGTCGTCGGTCATCGCGACGTTCGTGAAGATCGAATCCCCCCGCTCGATGGCACGGATGGCGTTGGGGTTGGTGCCCCACCCGGTGCCGGGTGCCACACCGAACAATCCCGCTTCGGGGTTCGATGCGTACAGGCGGCCGTCCTCACCGAATCGCATCCACGCGATGTCGTCTCCGATGGTTTCGACGGCCCAACCTTCGATGGTGGGCTCCAGCATCGCCAGGTTGGTCTTCCCACACGCCGAGGGGAACGCCCCCGCCACGTAGTGAACCTCGCCTCGGGGGTTGGTGAGTTTGAGGATCAGCATGTGTTCGGCCATCCAGCCCTCGTCGCGACCGACCACCGAGGCGATGCGAAGGGCGTAGCACTTCTTGCCGAGGAGAGCGTTGCCACCGTACCCCGACCCGTACGACCAGATCTCTCGTGTCTCCGGGAAGTGTGAGATGTACTTGGTCTCGTTCGCGGGCCAGGCGACGTCTTCCTGGCCCGGCTCCATTGGCGCTCCGACCGAATGCAGGCAGGGCACGAAAAACCCGTCGTCGCCGATCGCGTCGAGCACATCCAAACCTATCCGCGCCATGATCCGCATCGAGGCGACCACGTAGGGCGAATCCGTGATCTCGACTCCGAACATGGGGTGTTTCGAGTCGAGGCTGCCCATGACAAACGGGATCACATACATGGTCCGGCCCCGCATCGATCCGCGGAAGAGATCGGTCATGGTGGCCTTCATCTCGACGGGATCGACCCAGTTGTTGGTGGGGCCGGCGTCGTCGGGGTCGGCCGAGCAGATGAAGGTGCGTTCCTCTACGCGTGCGACGTCGGTCGGGTCCGAGGCCGCCCAGTACGAGTTCGGCTTACCTGCCAGCCGGACGATGGTTCCTGCAGCGACCAGTTCGTCGATGAGTCGGCTGTACTCGGCGTCGCTCCCGTCGACCCAGTGGACGGAATCGGGGGTCGTGAGCGCAGCTACCTCGTCCACCCATTCCTGCAATCGTGTGTTGTTCGTTTGCACCGTGCATCTCTCCCGAAACCGTCAGATCTCTGGTTCTTGACAGTCTGGCCGATCTACGGCGCGCTTGGGCAACGCAGATCATGAATTATTCATTGATCTTGCTCTCAGACTTCGAGTCCTATCAGCACGACCCCTGCGAGCACCAGCAGGACGGAGCCGACGAGCGTCCGGTCGATCCGTTCTTCTTGTCTCAAGAAGATCCAACCGAGGAGGAGAGTGAACAGTCCCTGCGTACCCTGGAGGATGCCGACCACCCATGCGGGCAGGTAGCTGAAGGCGCTGAACTGCGAGAGCAGTGCCAAGGTCGTGAAGGTCCCGGCCGCCACGTACCACCAGGCCACAGGCTTGAAGTTGGCGCGAGCCGTCGTGCCGAGCCGACCGGCACGGGCGTCGATCAATGAGACAACCAAGAATGCGGCGGCGGCCCCGATGAAGGCGCCGGTGACCGACCCCGGGAACCGCGCCAAACCCCACTTCCTGAAGACGAAGGCCGAGCCGAAGAACAACGGCGCCGCCGTGGCCCACAGATAACCTCTCGTGGGCGGTTGCGATGCCGTCGCCTCGGGCGTCGACCTCGAGCGGATCAACCACAGCAAGCCGAGGATCACCAACGCCCCGCCCGCAAACTCCCGGAGGCCCAGGGTTTCGTCGAGGAACAACCAACCGCCGAGTGCGGCTACCACCGGGTTCGCGGTCAGGAATGCATTGGATCGACTCGGGCCGATCAGCCGTATCGCCTTGAGGTTGGAGGAGCGCCCTCCCACCGTACCGACGATGCCGCCGATGATGAGTGCCACGATTCCGGAGGTGCTCCAAGGAGACCATACGAGAAACGCCGAGATCAGGCCCAGCATCACCGTGTTCAGCATGATGCTGAGCCACAGCCCGTTGTCGCCCGACTGCGTACGCTGACCCAGCTTGAAGCAGACCGAAGCCGAGGAGAAGCAGATGGCCGACGACAGGCCGAGCAGCAGGCCTGTCAAATTGGTGTCCTGATGGGCAGGCCGTTCACCCGAGGTGCCCGGCGAGCCACTCGAACGAGGCGGGGGCCCACTCTTTGAAGTGCTTGAACGCGCAATGCCCATCGTCGGCATACACCCGCGCCTGCCGGCCGGTGGCCGGCCCGTTCTCGAGCATGTAGTAGATGTTTCCTATTGGTGCGAGGTGATCCCGTTTGCCGTTGATCATGAGCACCGGCTGGGTGATCCGGTCGACCAGACCGAGTTCGCTCAGCGCCCACCGGCTGAAGGCAGCCCTTTCCTGCTCCGGCGATGTCGGAGCGAATGAGGGTGGGTCGTCGGGTGCGCCGAACTTCCATGTGGAGCGCTGATTGCGGACGGCGACGAACTCGTCGAGTTCGTCGTCGGTCATCACATACCCGAAGGGATGGCCGGCGCTGGCGACGACGGCCTTGACCTTGTCGGGGGCGACACCGGCCAGCTGCATCACCGAATAGCCACCGCGGCTGATTCCGAAGGCACCGATCTTCGCCCCGTCCACCTCCGGTCGGGCAGCGAGCCAGTCGACGGCGGCCACCCAGGCGCTCACGGACTCCGGAGACCACGGGAACGGATTCTCTCCGGTGCCAGGGGCATCCATCACGAGCGCAGCCATTCCGTATTCGAGGCAATAGTCCTGTGCCCAGCCGCGGTCCTCTTTGAAGACGTCTGCGCCACACATGATCAGCACGGCAGGGACGGGGGAAGAGGGGCTCGCCGATGCCGGGACCCGATAGTGTGATCGGATCGTCCGGCCCTCATGGGGAACCTCGACGACCGTCATAGGTGGCTCGAGGTGGGCGCACGCCTTCCGGTACGCCCGTGCGCAGTCGTCCGAGATCGCTCGTTTCACGTCACTGACCTCGCCCGGAAAGCGGCCGATCGCGTAGTAGGTCTTCGCTTGCAGGTAGGCGTCCCTCGCTCCGTCGAAGTCACCAGCCGCCTCCATCTCGTCACCACGCCGCTCGTGGGCCGAGCCCACCTCGTGCCACACGGGAACCCACAGGTCGTGGGTGGTTCCAGTGAGCTTCGACACGGTCGCTTCGAGTTCGCCTACGTCGTTGATCATCGACAGCCAGCGCCGGTAGAACCCACCGTGCTGTACGACGAACGGGTCTTCGGAGGGGGCGAAACCGAGCTCGAGTGTCATGTCAGATCCATCCTCGGGGCCTACGAACGCTTCGGCGGCTAGCCTAGACGGAAATCGATTGCAGCCAGCCGGAAAGCGGAATTGATGCAACTCCAGGACGTGCCGACGGAAGGTCTCGACGAGAAATATCGCGATTGGATCGGGTTCATCGCCGAGACGCACCACGCCTCCGATCCGCGGGTCAACGACCCCGTGCCCTTCGCTCTCCTCACAAAACCTCTGGCAGAGGCGAGGGTCGCCCTCCTGACCACCGCAGGCGCCCACCTCGATGACCAGGTTCCTTTCCACATCGAGACCGTCGCCGGCGATCCGTCGTTCAGAGAGATTCCCAACGATGTGGACGTGCGTCGGATCCGTTTCACCCATACCCACTACGACACCTCCTCCGCCGCCAAGGATCCCAATGTGGTGCTGCCGATCACCAGGCTCGCCGAGTTGGTGGAGCGGGGACGGATCGGCTCGGCGTCGCCCGTCCACTTCGGGATGATGGGGTTCAACCCCAATTCGGGTCCGGTGGCCGACGAGTTGGGCCCGACCATTGCCGAGCGGTTGGTTGAACACGAGGTGGACGTGGCGCTGTTCGTCCCGGGCTGACCGATGTGTCACCGGTCGGTCGGACTGGTAGCAGGGTCGGTGGAACGGGCGGGGATTCCGACGGTAGTGATGTCGCTGCGTCCCGAGATCACGTACGGGGTCGGTGTCTCACGGGCGCTCTACGCACGCTTTCCGATGGGGAACCCCCTCGGGGAACCGGATCAGCCCCAACAGCAGCATCTGGTGATCGAGACGCTCTTGGGGATCATCGAGTCGGCGACCGAGCCGCGCACGTTCAAGGAGTTTCCGGTGCGATGGAGGAGATGGGAGCGATGGCTGTGAAACCGCACGAACTGATCGCGGAGCGGACGCACTCCATGGAAGGCGCCATCTACTCAGCTCTCGACGCGATCGACGCCTACGGAGCGGCGGCTCGCAAGGTGATCGCCGATGAGGAGGCCGGAGCCGCTCCGAACGAGATGCTGGTCAAACGGATGAAACAGTTCGCCTCCAGGGCCGACACGATGTCGAAGGTCATCGAGGACGGCGTGCTCACCGAGTTGATGTTCTGCCTCGATCGCCTCTTCTCGGTTGAGATGGCCGAGCGCGGGGAGTTCATCTGAGCCGACGCGCCGATCTGTGGGCCGTTGCCGGGTCCACGGTCATCGTGATGCTGGGTCAGGGCGTGGTGAGTCCGGTGTTGCCGCTTCTGGCCGCGAGCTACGGCGTGGGAGTGGCCGCGATCGGGGCGGCGCTCTCCGCCTTCGGTCTGTCGAGGATGGTCCTCAACGCACCACTGGGTCTGGTCGCCGATCGTCGCGGTCGCCGGCCGCTCATGGTCGGCGGGCCTCTCGTTCTGGCGATCGGTATGTTCGGCTCCGGTGCGGCCCAGTCGATCATGACGCTCACGCTGTGGCGGCTCGTCGCCGGGATCGGATCCGCCATGTACATGACGGCGGCGATGATCTACATCACAGATATCGCTGCCCCAGACCAGCGGGCTCGATACTTGGGGGCGAACCAGGCCGCGCTTCAGCTCGGGGTGTCGATCGGTCCCGCAATAGGGGGGTTGCTCGGCGATCGGTACGGGCTCAGAGCGCCCTTTCAGGTGGTGGGGATCCTGGGGCTCGCCGCCTCGGGCTACGCCTTGGCTCGGATCAGGGAGACCAGACCGGTGCATGCGTCTGTCCCGCGTCGGCGAGGGTCGTTGCGCCTGGTGGTGGGTGCGCCGTCGTTCGTGGCGATCTCCGTGGTGGCGATGGCGGGGTTCTTCACGAGAGGGACGGCTCGGCTGACCCTGATTCCACTGGTTGGCGCTACCGACTTCGGCATGTCTGCGAGTCAGATCGGTTTCGTGTTGTCGGCGATGGCGGTGATCAACCTGGTGCTGGTGGCACCCGGGGGATGGGTGGCCGATCGCTGGGGTCGCCGGGTGGCGATTCTGCCCAGCCTCGTTCTGATGATCTTGGCGCTCCTCATGTTCTCCCGGGCGGGCAACGTCATAGCCTTTCTGGTCGCGGCCGGGGTTCTCGCCGTTGCCACGTCGGTATCGGGCCCGGCCCCGGCAGCCTTTGCCGCAGACGCTTCTCCCGAGGAGGCCCGGGGGGCGGCGATGGGCATCTATCGGACGGCCGGTGACGTTGGGTTGTTCATTGGTCCGCCGATCCTCGGTGCGGTGACAGATGCCTCGGGATTCGGTGCGGCCTTCCTCGTGAACGCGCTCGTAGTGGCCTTCGCATTTGCAGTGTTCTGGCGATGGGGACACCCTCAGCGAGGCGTGTCATCTCCGCGAGCCCGTCGCACTGACTAGTCCTCTCGGCGCTGGCGCATTTGACGAGGGCTGAGCCTCAATCGAGGCATGCGCTGCTGTCGATACAGAGAGCATGCACAGGAGGGTTTCATTTCCGGTCGTGGCCGAGGGCTACGCACCGTCGGACGTCGATCGTTTCATCGCCGAGTTGACGAGGCGGGCGCGAGCCCGGATCTCCGAGTTGGAGGCAAGGGTCGCCGAACTGGAGGCGAACGCCGACACCATCGAGGTGCTGTTCGATCCGGCGGTCATCGACATGCACGAGGCGGGTGCCGAACCCGTCGAAGACTTGCCGTGGGCTCAGTCCGTGATCGCCCGGAGCGCCTACGACGGGTTCACCGACGACGACAGAAGGCGGGCCGCCGAGGCTCTGCGGTCGCGGCGGCTCAGCGCTGTCACGTCGGGGAAATGATCACATCGCCGCTTCGGTGAGTCGCCGGGCGAGCCATGGTTCGGGCTCGAGTACGTAGGCACCGCCGTTGACGCGATCCGTGATGTAGACGAGGAGATCGGTGTCCACCCACACGTCGTTGATCTGGCATGCCTCCTGGTTGGGTGGGCATTCGGGTACCCAGTGGGCGATCTCGGCGGGGCTGCGAGAATCGGCGAGGTCGTAGACCCGCAGTCCACCGTTGAAATAGGTGGCGAACACGACCTCGGCCGACCGGTAGCTGCCGGGGCGGTTCTCATGGAGGTTGTGCGCACCGAACCGCAGCCCGCGATCGCAGAAGTCGCCCTGGGGGACGGGGCAGATCGAGAGAACCTCGGGTGAGGTCTCGTTGGAGATGTCGACCACCCGCACCATGTGGGGATCGTCGTCGCAGCCGTTGGTGACGGCCTCATCGGTCACCACCACGATGTCGCGTCCGGGGAGCGGGAGGCACGTGTGGGTGTTCCCGCCGACTTCCCAGTTCAGATGGGAGACCACCCTGATGTTCGAGTAATCGGAAATGTCGAGAATGACCATGCCCGAGTCCCAGAATCCGAGGTATGCCCTGTCTCCGGCCACCATGGCGTGGTGAACCGAACGTTCTTCGTCACCGGGCCAATCGCGGGTCTCGTCGGGTGCCATCCCCGGCCACCACCACCGCCCGGCCTCCACGGGGTGTGTAGGGTCGGACACGTCGACGATCGCCCAGATCCGATCTGAGAACCCGTCGGGCGTCACGGAGAGATATGCGTATTGACCGCCCTCGTAGACGATCCGATGGACGCCCTTTCCTCCGCTGTTCCAGAACCCGATCTCTGCGGGAGCGAAAGGGTCTGACAGGTCGAAGACGGCCATTCCCACCCTGTCGGGAGATCCACCCCGGAAAGCCTCGAAGTTCGTGAGCAGCAATCCGTCGGCCACCTGGACCTTGTGGTTGTGCCCGCCGGCGGGAGCCTTCCACTGAGTGACCAGCTTCAGGTCGGTCGGATCGGAGGCGTCGAGCACCGAGGTTCCCATGCCGCTCGGTCCGAAATGGCCCACATAGAGGGCGTCCCCGAAACGCATGAGCTGCATGCCATCACCGAAACCTCCCAGGTCGGAGTGGCCGATCTGTCGAAATCCGAGGATGTCTGCTGCGTGCATGCAATCGTTTGTAGCAGAATCGAATCGGGCTTGCGACGTGGCGGAGACCTCGTTTTGGGCGCCGTCAGTCCGACGTTGCTCCAGTGGCCACGAAGTCCGCCTCTCCGGCTGCGGCGAGCGCCTCGGCGAGTTGACCCTGAACCGATCCGAGCGTCTTCAGCCAGCGCTGACCGCCGAAGGTGAACCCGATCCAATACCCGAGTTCCACCAACTCGGGCTCGTCGAACTCGGCCCGCAGTTCGTCCCACATGGCGTCGTCGGCGGTGCTGGGATCCCACATGATGGCGTCGGCGTAGCGGAACGCCAGCTTCTGACGGGGGGTGTACTCGTCGGACGTCTGATAGTTGAACAGCTCATCGAGCTGGTGCTGGTCGGCCCTGATGTCCCGGGCCACCCCCTGATTCGAGCAGTACGTGCATTCGCCCGAGAGGGCGATATATGCCCGCAGCAGCTCCTTCAGATCGAACTCGAGGAAACCCTCGTGGTAGACCCATCGACGGCTCATCGTGAAGCTTCGCATCACGCCCGGAGCGTGGGCCCTGATCGATTGGAACTCAGGGCCGGGCTTGCCCTTGGCGATCGCTGCCTCCAGCCACTCCCGGCATTCTCCGTCCTCGAGCTCCGAGGGGAGTTTGAAACTGATGTTCGCCATGATGCTCCTCGGTCCGGGGCCTTGCAATCGATTGTAGTCGCCAGGGCCATGGTTATGCTGGGGAGCCGATGGTCATCGGTCGGATCACACTCAAAGACGTCGCCAGGGAAGCCGGAGTGCACACTTCGACTGCTTCACGAGCGCTCAATCCGCAAACCCAGTCTGTGGTGAACCCGGAGACGGTTGCGCGAGTGCTCGAGGTGGCGCAACGGCTGGGCTACCGGCCTCACCCGCTCGCCCGAGGTCTGCGTACGAACCAGACGATGACCGTGGGGATGGTGATCCCCGACGTCGAGAACCCCCTGTTCGGGCCCATCATCGCCGGGGTCGAGCACCGGCTCGGTACCGACGGCTATTCGTTGCTGATCGCCAACACCGATCCGAGGGATGATTCGAGTCTCACGGTGATCGACGCCCTGGCCGAGCGACGCGTCGACGGGATGATCATCGCCAGCGCCTCGCGAGTCGACGAACACATTCGGAGGCTGCACGATCAAGGGCTCCCCGTGGTCCAGGTCAACCGCATGTCGAATGAGGTCGAGGTCCCCGCCATCGTCGGCGACGATCACGCCGGCATCGGCCTCGTGATGGAACATCTCGTCGAGTTGGGCCATCGCCGGATTGGCCACGTCGCCGGTCCAGGGACCTTCTCGACAGGTTTGGGCCGCCGAGAAGCTTTCCTCGAATGGGCCGGGAAGCTCGGCGTGCACGAGGCGCCCATCGAAGAAGCAGAGTCATTCCGGATGATGCCCGGCTACCGGGTCACGAGACGGCTCATTGAGCGGAATCCCGATCTCACTGCGATCGTCGCGGCCAACGACCTCCTCGCCCTCGGTGCCTACCAAGCCGTCAGCGAGGCCGGATTTACGATTGGCCAGGGGATCTCGGTGACCGGGTACAACGACGTCCCCTTCATGCAATTCGTCCAGCCGCCGATGACGGCGGTCCGGGTGCCGTACCGAAAGATGGGCGTCGAAGCGGCTTCGGTCCTCTTGGAGATGATCGCCGATTCGGAGACGGTGAGGCCCGGAGCTGTCTGGCTCACGCCGACGCTGTCGGTGCGTGAGTCGACAGCGCGTCCGCGTTCTTGAGCCGCACGGGATGAAACCGCGGACGCTGTCGGCAGCCATCGGCGCCGCCCTCCTGATCCTCACCATGGCAGCGTTTGTGCGCGCCCCCCTGCTCCCCGACCTCGGGCGCGAAATCGGAATGAGCGCCATCGGCCTTGGGCTGATGGGTTCTGTGTTCGCACTCGGGCGGTTGCTCGCCGATCTTCCGGCGGGTCGGGTCGCCGACCGCACGAAGCCGGCCCGGATGATGGCCGCATCGGCGGCGATCGTCGCCGTCGGCAGCGTCGTGATGGCCATCGCAGGAAACGAGGCGTGGATCTACGTCTCGGCCCTGCTGCTGGGCGTGGGGTCGACCTTCGTCTTGACGACCGGCATGTCTCACTTCGCCCGGGCACCCAAGAAGCGGCGGGGGATGGCGATGTCGGCGTTCGCAGGCTGGCTGCTCGCAGGCCAGTCCTTCGGCCCCGCGGTCGGCGGGATCCTGGCCGACTCGTTCGATTGGCGATGGTCGCTGGGCGCAGCAGGCGTCGCGGCTGCTCTGGTTGCCGTCGGCCTGTGGCTGCTTCCTGTAGGAACCATCGCGACCGGCGAGGAG
>JAOUGY010000346.1 GCA_029865445.1 Acidimicrobiia bacterium
CCAGACACCGTTTTCGTTGGTGAAACGGACGCCGGCACGGGCCGAATACAACGCCGGCGCCTCGTCCACGGGCTCCTCGTCTGCGGGCTCCTCGTCTGCGGGCTCCTCGTCTGCGGGCTCCTCGTCAGCTGGTTCGTCGTCGACCATTGACACCGATTGTTTCGCGGAGACCTCAACGACCGGGGCGTCGGGCTCCGGCTCCGGCTCCGGCTCCGGCTCCGGCTTCGTGGAGTGCGAGGTCCCGGAGCGGATCTCGTATGTGACACCCGCCGGGACGGTCGAATCGTCCACACTCAGCGACACGACCCCGGGCACACCGGCGTCATCGACCCCGATCTCGTAGGTGACCGTCGTCATCACACCGGTGCCATACAGGTCCCCCGACCAGGTATGCGTACCGAGCGCACCGTCGAGCGGTCCGCGATAGACGTGGTCGACCTGGGCGGCCGGACGGCCCTGAGGTTGCCGGTGATTGGCGGCCCTGTCCGGCTTCTCTCCCGGTGAAGCCAGCGCTGCCGACGCCGGCAAGACCAGGATTGCCGCTATCCCCCCTGCGAGCAGACGTACGGCACGTCTGCTCGATCTTCGGTTCTGTTGCATGTACAGACACTCCCCTTACGGTTGAAGTGTCACCATACGGGGATGCCGAATAACCCAGCGCTAACGACTTCCCAAGCGTCAGCAATGAACTCCAGGCCGGAGTTCCGGTGTCACGGCCAGAGGGGATCGGGCACTTCGAAAGCCGGCGCCTCACCCCACCGGTCGGCGTACGCGACCTGGTGGGCCGGGGCACGATCCGCCACTCCCCACCGCCCCAGCGGGTATCCGCATGAAACAGCCGCCTTGAGCGTCCAGCCGCGACCCTCGGGTACGCCGAGGATCTCGTCGGTCGCCTCGCCTTCGAAGATTCCGAGAATGGTGGTGAGGCAGGTACCGATGCCGTGACCCCGCGCGGCGAGCATCGCGCTCCACACGGCCGGATAGATCGAAGCCCCCGTCGGATCGTTCCGCGAGTAGGCCATCAGCCACATGGGCACCTGTTCGAAGTTCTCGGCCAACCACGAACTGGACCTCATCACCCGGATCGTCGCCTCGTCACCCGATTCCTGGGCTGCCTCCAGACGACCGGCGTAGATCGTCTCGTTCAACGCGGCGTAGGCCCGCCTGTACAACGGTGCCAGCCGGGACCGAACCGACTCGTCGGTCACTACGACGAACCGCCAGTTCTGCGTGTTTCCGCCCGATGGCGCTCTGATGGCGGCGTCGAGAATCGCCGCCTGGACCTCGTCCGGCACCGCATCGGCCTTGACCCGTCGCATGGCCCGAGTGGTGTAGAGCGCTTCGTTCAATTCCATCGCGTCACCTTACTTTGCGGACCCCTCAGAGGACCGGGGCGCCGTCGTTCCACTCCAAGACTTCGTCGTCTCGAACGACACAATCGACACGTGACCCGAGTTGGTCCTTGCGGGCCGCCCGGAAGGCCGAGGGAAGGCGTCCCTTGCCGACTCGAACCTCCTTCAGTCCCGTCTCGTCACACAGGAGGACTGTGGCATGGGCCTTGTAGACCTTGGGCCGGCCGATGATCCGCGAACCGGAACCCGTGCCACATCGGGCGTCCAGAACCAGATAACTCAAGGGCAGGCTGCGGAGATCGACACCGATCTTGTTGGCGAACTCTCCCCATCCGCGATCCGTGAACGCCTCGGGTGGCGGCGCCCCGAACTGGTGGCACCAGTGCCGTTCGTGGTCGGGTTCCAGCATGGGGCAGGCGCCGGAGTGTGTGCACGGGGCAACCGGCGACAGATCGATCCGGCTTCGCACCGTGGAGAGGCGGCGGCTCGTCGCGCGGTCGCCCGGCTCCACCCACACCACGGCGTCCATCCGGTTGGCGAGAGCCACGAGACCATCCAGAGCAGAGTCGTCCAGTTCGTTCAGCACGTGACTCACGAGGAGCACCCCACCCGCCGTCGCCCCTTCCAGCACCTCGAGACCGGCCTCACGAGCCCGTCGCGCCGCATATCGCACGGCGAGTGCGGAGCGGTCGCGCAAGTAGAGCGGTCGATCGCCTCCGAAGGCGGCCCCGAATCGCCGACCGGCGACGCCCGAACCACAGGCCCAGTCCACGACCGGGCCGGATGGCGGAGCCCAGCCCAACATGCGCAGATCGGAGAGGACGTGGTCCCACTTCCATCCGATCCGTTCACCGAATGTGCGATCGTATTGGTCGATCAACTCCGAAGAGAGCCAGTAGTCGGCGTCCATGCCGTGCAGGAAGCCCTGGCGGAGGTCCCGCAGCGCCTCCCAGTCGAGGCCCGCCGTGTCGAGTCCGCTCACTCGGTCGCCATCAGATCGCGAGCGGCCGCGAACAACAGTGCCCCTTCTGTGTCGTCGATCAACGATCCGGAGTCGAGAATCGAGCCTGTGAGCACGTAGACCTTTCCGTCGGCGGCTTCGACCAGCCAGGAGACCGCCAACAACCCTGGCTCCGATCCTCCCTTGAAGGCCACCCGTTCCCAGATCCCCGGGGGCGGGGCCACTCCCGGATTCTTGGTGAGGATGTCTCGTACCGGTCCATCGCCGCGTTGCCACAACCCGGCGAGAACGCGGCACATGTCCACCGGTGTGGCGAACCACTCCAACGTGTCGGGGTCGGTCGGCTCGACGAAGTCCAGCACGGGGATGTCGGCGGCGGTGATGTCGGAGATCTGGTCGAGAATCGCACGCTTGCCTGCCTCGTCGGCGGCTACGTATTGGGCCCGGAGCCCTGCCGAAGGGCCCACCTTCAGTGCGGCGAACTCGCGGGTCGTGAGGAATGGGATGTTGAGTTCCGGGCGAGCCAGTCCGAGGTCGCGGATCGTCGCTTCAACCTTCTGGCGTCCCAAGAGATCGATGAGGTGGTCGGTGGCGGTGTTGTCCGAAATCGAGATCATCAGTTCGGCCACCTCGCGCACGGACCTCACGGTTCCGTCCGGCTCGTCTTGGAGGATCCCTGACGGAATCGACTTGAGCTCGTCGCGGATAACGACCTCGTCGTCCCACGAGACATCGCCTTGCTCGACCGCCCGGGTCAGCGTCTCCAACACGAAGAGTTTGAACACGGATCCGAGGGGCATCTCCTCATCCTCTCGGACCGCCTCGATGGGAATGCACTCCCCGTCCCCCACCTGGGCGGCCAGCATCCACAGGTCACCCAAGTCCTCGAGGCGGGTGACCGCGTTCTCGAACGAGTCCGGGGTCGAAGCCAAGCCCGACGGTGAGACGAAGAGTCCGGTGATCTTGTGTGGCGGATCGGGATTCACCGAGATCGACACCTGGATTCGCTCGTCACCCGCCGCCACGATCCCCACGGCCGCCTCCGGTGTCTGCTCGATGAAGCTCACCAAGATCCAGTCTCCGGGGGTCGCCTCGAGTTGGGCGACGATCGGGGAGAACTGAGCCTCGTACGGAACCTGGAGGCGGAACACGTCCGCGAACCGTTCCTCGTAGACCTCTTCGCTGAGCGGACCACCGTTGATGACGCGCACGAACCAGTCCATCTGCATCCGTGTGGGGATGGCGGCCTCGGTCGTCGCGGTGACGGTCGCGGCGGTGGTGTCGACAGTCGAGCCTGCAGTGGTCGGCTCGGTGCTGGACTGGGTGCACGCTGCCAGCAGCGTTGCAAGCAAGACGGTCGAGGCGACTCGGTTCATCGGGTCGAGGATGATACGACGCGGGCGCAAGGGCGAATCGATTCCCCTTTGTCCCCCACGAAGTGGGGGAAGGTTCCTGCCATCGACCGAAGGGAGATGGGAGGTAGGGGGAAGGCTCAACGCGGGACCACCTTCCGAGGTGAACAACCGAAACCCGCCGGCACTGGAGGACTCGCAACCGCGCCATCCCAAGAGATCTGCCACCCGAGAAACCCGTCTCCCGCGTTGAGAAGCCCCCAGAGATAATGGGGTTGCTGGTTCCCGGGGTGTCGGCGTGACTCCGAAGCCCCCTGGACCGATGTGTCTTTGGGTAGATCTGTCCGCTGAC
>JAOUGY010000348.1 GCA_029865445.1 Acidimicrobiia bacterium
AGGGACAGCCACAGCAAGGCCTCGGCCGCCATGGAGTTTCCCGACGGAAGCGGGTTGTCGAACTGGTCTTTGGGACGCTTGATGAGTTGCTCGGCGTCGGCCGCCACGGTGAAGAACCCGCCGGCCGTATCGGCGAAACGTTGCGGGATGTGGGCAAGGATTCTCTCTGCCGATTCGAACCATTCCGTTTCGCCGGTCACCTGATAGAGGCTCAGGAGGCCCAGACCCGTGGCGGCGTAGTCCTCCAGGAATCCCTCCACCTTGGCTTCGCCCTCAGCCCAACTGCGCATGACGCGGTGATCCGCCGTGGTCATCTCGGCCAGAACGAACCGGGCACACGATCGGGCATCGTCCACCAGATCCGGCGTGTCGAGTACCGCACCGGCCTCGGCCAGGGTGCGGATCATCAGCCCGTTCCACGACGCAACGATCTTGTAGTCGAGGCCCGGTCGGACGCGGTTGCTGCGGGCGTAGGCCAGAGCCGAGCGGGCCGAAGCGATGTGGGCTCGCACGCGGTCCGGTTCCGCTCCAGTCGACGTGGCGATCTCGGTCGAGGTCCGGGCCACGTGGAGAATGTTCGATCCTTCGAAGTTGCCAGTGGAGGTCACCCCGAAGTGGGCGAGAGCGACTTCGAGGTCGTCCTCATCGACGGCTGCGGTGAACTCGTCGAGAGTCCACACGTAGAAGCGACCCTCCTCACCCTCGGAATCGGCGTCCTCGGCCGAATAGAAGCCTCCGTCCGGGTGACGCATGTCGGTGCGGAGATAGGCCAGAGTCTCTTCGGCGATGGTCCGGAACTCGTCGATGCCGAGCTCGCGCCAGGCCCACACGTAGAGCCGGGCGAGCTGGGCGTTGTCGTACAGCATCTTCTCGAAGTGGGGAACCAACCAGGATGCGTCCACCGAGTATCTCGCAAACCCGCCGCCCACCTGGTCGTAGATGCCGCCCCGGGCCATCTTCACCAGCGTCTCGGTCAGGATCCGAGATGCGTCCTCGGCCCAGGGCTGTGCAGTGAGTCGGAGCAAGAATTCGAGGGCGGGCTGCTGCGGGAACTTGGGGGCGCCTCCGAACCCGCCGTTGACCGGGTCGTGGGAGTCGAGAAGGGTCTCGTAGGCCGCCCGAAGCACTTCAGGTCCGGGTAGCGAGGAGCCGGACGGGATCGCTCGGTTCATGGCCTCCGTGAGGCGGTTCGCCTGCTCGGCGACGTCGTCCCGACGATCGGTCCACGCCTCGGATATCGCCTGCATCACCGTGCTGAACGAAGCCATCCCGCCTCGGGGCTCTTTGGGGAAGTAGGTGCCGGCGTAGAAGGGCAGGCCCTCCGGTGTCAGCCAAACGGTCATCGGCCAGCCGCCGTGACCGCTCATCGCCTGGACCGCTTCCATGTAGACGGCGTCGACGTCAGGTCGTTCCTCCCGGTCGACTTTGACGTTCACGAACAGATCGTTCATGAGCGCGGCGGTCACCGGATCTTCGAACGACTCGTGGGCCATGACATGACACCAGTGGCAAGCCGAATAGCCGACCGACAGCAGGATGGGAACATCGCGGGCCACGGCCTCCTCGAATGCCTCGACGCCCCACTCGTGCCAATCAACCGGATTGTCCTGATGCTGACGGAGGTAGGGAGAGGTCGATTGGGCGAGGCGGTTGGGCATCCGGCAACGGTAGGCCGTCAGCCCAGCTTGTGGTTCAACTCCCAACAGGCGATCGCCGCGGCCGCGGTCACATTGAGCGACTCGACGCCGCCGCTCATCGGAATGCTGGCCACGTGATCGGCCACGGTGAGGACTGATTCACTGATACCGAAACCTTCGTTCCCGACGACGAGAACCGCCCGCGGCACAGATGGAAGGAGGCGCAGGTCCGCCGCCGAGGCGCTCTGTTCGAGGGCGACGATGTGGAACCCCCGCGAAGAGAGTTCCTTCAGAGTGGGGACCAAGGAGGGCACTCGCGTCCAGGCCACGTCGAGCGCCGCACCCATGGCCACTCGCAGCGACCGTCGGTAGAGCGGATCGCAACTCGACTCGTCGACCACGAGCGCTTCCACTCCCAGCCCGACGGCCGAGCGGACCATCGCCCCCAGATTGGTCGGATTGATCACGTTCTCTGCGGCGAGGACGCTTCGCGTGTCCGGGCGCACGACCTGGTCGAGGCCGAGCGACGGAGGCCGCTGGAAGGCGCCGAGTGGCCATCGGTGAATCCACATGCCGGTGATCGATCGGGCCACATCGGGGCCCACCGTGAACACGGGGACGTCGGGGGTGATCTCGTCCTCGACGTCGGAGCGCCGCCTCGTGTCTCGAAGGATGGCTGTGGGGATCAGCCCCCGCCGCAGTGCCTTCCGGATCAAGCGGTCACCCTCTGCGATGAAGAGGGGTTGGAGGGCGGGGTCGCTTCGTTCCCGCTCCATGCGCAGCTGATGGTCCTTGAGCCCGACGAAGAAGGCGATGCGCGGATCCGAGGCGTCGTCGATCGGGATGATCATGGCGACTCTGTGTAACACCCGGGTTGGTCCCCGGCAATGTGGCACGGACACCGCCCGACGCCTGCCCGGTCCGGAGGGGTTGGAGCCGGGCAGGCCGTCGAGCGAGCGGTTGCGGGTCTTGCGACCCGGCGTGTGGGGTGCCGAGTACTGGCACGCACGGCAAAATCTATCGCGATTGCGCGGCTGTGTCGGTGATTCGGAAGTCCCGAATCGGCGCGAGTAATCCACGACCTGTGGATAACCCTGTGGAATATCCTGGGGAAACAGGGCGTTGCCTATGGGTGACAGCCCGGTTTCAGAAGCGGTCAGATGGGGGGTTCACAAACTGCCACCCGTCTGTCATAGTGAGCCCCCGGGTGAAGACCCGCTCAACCGCGCCGAGGGCTGGGATTCTCGACCGAGAATCCATTTTGGGGGCACCGCCCTGGTCGGGTAGCTATATGGAGGACCGTATACCGTGACGTCTGCCGAGCCGCGCCGCGAGCCCCGCGACAAGGAGAGGGTCGCCCGCAAGTCTGTAGTCAGCAAGCTGACGGACGAGCGTGGGCGCCTCACTACCGATCTCGTATCCCAATACCTGACCGCCATCGGCGAATACGACCTGCTCACCGCGGAGCAGGAGGTCGAACTCGCCCAGATGATCGAAACCGGCGAACAGGCCGGCGAACGACTCGACAAGGCGGACTTCAAAGACAAGAAGGAAGAGATCGAACTGCGTCGCCAGGAGCGCAAGGGGCGTGAGGCGAAGGACGCGTTCCTCACGGCCAACCTGCGTCTGGTGGTCGCGAACGCCCGTCGCTATGCCAACACGTCCGGGATCGACTTCCTCGATCTGATCCAGGAAGGCAACCTCGGGTTGATCCGCGCCGTCGAGAAATTCGACTGGCGGAAGGGCTTCAAGTTCTCGACGTACGCCACGTGGTGGATCCGCCAGGCCATCACCCGCGCCATCGCCGACAAGTCACGCACGGTGCGGATTCCAGTTCATTTGCACGACACTCTCGCCGCTGTGCGCGCCGCCCAGGCGAGCCTCAAGGCGGAGTTGGGCCGTGATCCCAAGCCGGAGGAGATCGCCGAGGAGGCCGGTGTCACGGTCGACAAGGTCGAACTCGCCCTCGGTGTCGCCGATACGGTGTCGCTCGAGCAGCCCGTCGGTGAAGACGGCGCCCAGCTCGGAGACTTCATTGAGGACGAGGACGCTGCGGACCCGGTGCAGATCACCGAGGAGATGGACGTCGCCAACTCCCTCCGCAAGTCCATCGATCGGCTCCCACAGCGCGAGGGACGCATCCTCGCACTCCGTTACGGGTTCTTCGATGGTGTGCCGCGCACGCTCGAGGAGATCGGCGAGGAGTTCAATCTGACCCGGGAGCGGATTCGTCAGCTCGAGAAGCTGGCGTTGTGCCGCCTTCGCCATCCGTCCTTCGGAATCCGCGAGCAGGATCTGATCTGACGAGCAGTGCTCCGCGCGTATCTTCGAGGCCCCGACTTCGGGGCCTCGA
>JAOUGY010000347.1 GCA_029865445.1 Acidimicrobiia bacterium
TTCCCGCCCGAGGGAGAGTTGATGATGCTCACCGTGTCTCTGCAAGGCGTCAATGCCTACGAGATGCTTGCCGCCGCCGTCGACCCGACCGTCGACTTGCTGAGACAGGAGCGGTTGCGGAGCCCCGATGAGTCGGACGAGGAGTATCGCGAACGCAACCTGGCGGCCATGGACCAGTCGAAGGAGAACGCCATCGCCGTGGCCCTGGATAGGTTGGGTGACGAGTCTCTCATCTCTTCCGACGGGGTTCAGGTGATGTCCCTGATCGATGGTGCGCCCGCTGCCTCGGTCCTCCAGGAGGACGACGTGATCGTGGAGGTCGAAGGTCAACCCATCGACGTTGCTCAGGAGATCGGCGAACTCCTCTCCGACAACGCTCCGGGGGACCTGGTACCACTCGTGATCCTCCGGGCGGGCGTGCGCATGGAGGTCGAGGTCCGGTTGTTCGAGGCCGAAGACGAACCGGGCCGGCCGCTGGTGGGGATTCTCGCCCAGACCGTCAACCCACGGTTTCCCGTAGACATCAACTCGGAGAACGTTGGCGGGCCATCGGCCGGGCTCATGTACGCCCTGGGCATCATGGACGTGTTGACCCCGGGCGCCATCACCAACGGCCATATCGTGGCCGGTACCGGCACCATCGCTCCTGACGGAACGGTGGGTGGGATCGGCGGTATCCGGCAGAAGGTGGTGGCCGCGGAGGCCGCCGGTGCCGAGTACATGTTCGTGCCCCAGTCGAACTACGACGACGCCATCACCGCTCCCGTGGATGACCTCCAGCTCGTGGCCGTGGGCTCCATCGACGAGGCCATCGAGTTCCTGGAGGGCCTGCCTGAGGCGTGAGGGAGTCGTGCCCGGCCTTCATTCCCGGGTGTGTGCGCCGGGTGACAGTATCTTGGGTCCATGGCCGACCTGACCCCCGACGACGTCGCAACACGCGAGTTCAGGAGCGGGTTCCGTGGTTATGAGATGCTCGAGGTGCGTGCCTTTCTCGCCGATGTGGCCGCCGGCCTGAGTTCCCTCGTGTCTGAGCGAGACCGGCTTCGTACGGCTCTCGAGTCGGCGGAGGCCTCCAAGTCGGGCGAGTTGAGCCCGGTGATGGCCGAGATCGGATCGGTGTTGGACGCCGCCAAGACCGCGGCTGAGCGGATCCGGGCCGCCGCTGCCGAGGAGGCGGCCGGTATCCAGCGGGCTGCGTCGCAGGATGCGGAGAAGACGAGGTCCGGTGCCTCCGCAGACGCGGCCCGCCTCGTGGAGGAGGCAGCTGCGGCGGCCGAGGCCACGACCGAGGACATGGTCGGACGGGCCCGATCGAGTCTCGAAGAAGCCGAGTCGCGTGCCAAGCGTCGGGTGGGTGAGGCCGAGCAAGAGGCCATAGAGATCGAGGCCGCCGCTCGCCGGGACGCCGAGCAGGTCGTGAGGGCCGCCAGAGCCGAAGCCGAACAGGTGGTGGCCGAGGCCAAGAAGTCCGGCGAGTCGATCGTGGCGGCGGCCAATCGCGAGTCCGAGGCGGCCCTGCAACGCAACCAGGAACTCGAAGCCAAGCGTCGGATACTGCTCGACGAACTAGAGGCCGTCCGGTCGGCCATTTCCGACGTCGAGAACAAACTCGACGCTCGCCGTCAGAGCCTCGGCCTGCCCGACGATCCGGCCCGAAGCCGGGACGAGCCTACACCCAAGGTGGTTCCGCCACCCAAGAAGCCGATGGAAACGTGGGAGCCGGGGGAGACAGTCCGAGTGGTCATGCCGAGCCGACCGGGCGAACCCGATCCCGAGCCAGAGATGACGACGTTCCCACCCAAGCCAGAAGTAAAGGTGCTGTCGGGGAGTGAGTTCGCCCGGAGGAAAGCGGATCTCGAATCGAAACCCGTCGTTGACACGGTCGACGAGACCGCACACGCCGTCGACCCGGCCGAGTCGCGTCCCCCTGAGGAGAGCACCACCATCAAGGTGGTTCGACCGGGATCACCGCCACCCGAACCTGCCGAACCGATCGAGGATTCCAGCGGTGCGGTCGAGTCGGCCGTCGCGGAGGAGGCGGACCCGCAGAGTCCCGTGCCGGAGGTCTCCGCCGAGGCAGCCGCTGAGAAGCCCGTCGAGCCGTCCGAACATGACTCCGCCGTCCCCCCTGGCTCGAGGGTCATCGCCGAACCTGGAGAACCCGTGGCGCACGAGGAGGAAACCGAGCAGGAGCCGGCGGACCCGCCCCAGGATGAGATGGCCGAGCCAGAACCGGGCGTTGCGTCGCCGGTCGCCGAATCGATCTCCTACGACCCGGTCGTGGTTCCGGCCAATCCACCCCGTCTGCAGTCGGCGCCCCGAATCGTTCCTGCCCCGGTGTCCGATGCCGAACAGCCGCAACTCTTCAAAGAAGTTGCGCCACTGTTCGACAAGCTGCGTGGCGACGAGCCGGAGCCGGCGTCGCCCACGGCGAGCGGTCGCCCGAGTGGGCCGGCAGCGATGGAGCGACGCCTCATGGCCACGGTGGTCGATCCGTTCGAGGTCAGAGATCGCCTGCTGCTCCCGATCGGAAATCGGGCTCTCCGGAACCTCAAGAGACAGTTGACCGAAGCTCAGAACGTTGCGCTCGAGGAGGTTCGGCTCGACGACACGACGTGGGAGCCGACGGTCGACTGGATTCGGAATCGGGTCCGGGCGGACTTGGTGGTTTTGTACGCGGAGTCGTTCGGTGCCGGGCATTCGGCGGCCGAGGAGATGGTCGGAGGCCGAGTTCCCCGACCGGCCACCCCGCGAGACGAGGTGGCGGACGACTTCGCCGAGGACCTGGTCGCCGAGTTGCTGCAGGTGATCTCGGAGGGCCACCATGCCGGCCATGGCGCTCGCCAGCTCGGAGCTGCGCTGTCGCGTGTGTTCCGGGGATGGCGCACGGATCAGTCCGAGCGAAGGGTCCGCGACCTTTCTCTCGAGGCCTATCACAGGGGTCTGGTCCGGTCGCTCCAGCTGTCCGACGAGGCCGATTTGCACTGGGTGGTGGCCGGTCGCGGATGCGCCACCTGCCGTGTCGCAGGCGAGGAAATGCCGGCCGAAACGCTTCCACCGGCCCACCCCGGATGTGAGTGCACGGTGGCGATCGACGCCTCGTGACCGGTTGATGCGCCGACGTTCATAGAATCGGTACTGATGTTTCCACGATCGTCCGAAGATTTCCGTTCCCAAGAGCGTCGCCGAGGTCTCGTGTACGTGGCGGCGGGTCTGGCCGCCCTGTACGTCATCCTGACCGCCCTGTCGTCGGTTTGGACCGACTTCCTGTGGTTCAAGTCGGTTGGCTACGAGTCGGTGTGGCGCACCAATCTCCTGACATCGGTGATGTTGGGTGCCATCGGCATGGTGGTCGTGTTCGCCTTCGTCTACTTCAACCTCGTGATCACCGAACGCACGGCTCCGAGTTTCGAAGGCCTGGAACTCACCGAGGAGGAGGAACTCGTCGAGCGCTTCCGGGAGTGGGCGGGCCCGCGCATGTTCTGGCTCCGGTTGGCCGTGGCTGGCGCGTTCTCGGTTCTGCTCGGCGTCACCGCCGCCGACTGGCGAACGCAGTTCCTCCAGTTCCGCAGCCCGACCGCTTTCGGCGTCACCGATCCCCAGTTCGGGACCGACCTCGGCTTCTACGTGTTCCGGCTCCCGTTCTGGTCGCTGCTGGCGAACTGGGCGTTCAACGTCGTCGCCCTCGTGCTCATCTTCGTGGTGGCGTTGCACTACCTGAACGGCGGAATCCGGCTGCAGCGGGGGGCGCGCCCGCTGGTGAGAGGCGGCGTGAAGGCCCACCTCTCGGCTTTGGCGGCGCTGCTGGCGGCGCTCCGGGCGGTGGGATACTGGCTCGACCGCTACGACCTGTTGTTCACGTCACACGAGAACTTCTTCGGTGCCGGGTTCACCGACATCAATGCCCGGCTCCCCGCCATTCAGCTCCTGATGCTCGTGTCGCTGGCAGCGGCGGTGCTGTTCGTCTTGAACATTCGCCGCCCGGGATGG
>JAOUGY010000349.1 GCA_029865445.1 Acidimicrobiia bacterium
GACCCGAGGCGCAGCCCCTGCATGCCGTCGCCGATGCGAGTCAGCACTCGCAAGACGCCGTCGTCGTATTCGAGACGCCCCAGCCCGAGGCATCGACCTTCTCCGTCCTGAACCCCGACCAACACACCGTCGAGCCGGGAAAGGTCCAATCCGGGCGGGAGTGTGGGGGCGAACACGGTGGGCCGCACCCGCCACTTGTCGAGCGGCGGCTCGAAGGCCGTGGCGAAGCCTCGTGCTCTTTGTGCAGCCCGGGTGTCCGGTCCAACCGGATTGACGTCGGGGTCGGCGGGGAGGGTCACGACATCACTGGCCAGGAATCTCCTCAACATCCCCACGATGGGTTCGAGCTCGCCACCCCGTTGGAGTGCCAGGATGAGGTCCGGTCGGATCAGCTCCACCTTGTGGTACTTGAGTGTTTCCCCGACGACGCCGGAGATGGCGGCGGTTGTGTCCACGATCACGAGGTCGGCCATCCGCGCCCCTTCGTGGGCGAGCGCCACAGTCCCCACGACGTGTTGCAGGACGAGCCGGTCGGGTGTGATGGAACCGACGAAGTGGAGCCGATCGGCGGTCGAGCGTTCGAGGTCGGCGCTCGACTCGAGCAGGGCCAGACTGGCGCAAGCGGGCGGGCCGAAGGTCGAGTTGCCCACATCGGCGTCCACATAGGCGACGGTACGGCCGGCGGATAGCGCGGTCGAGGCGATCCGGCGACCGAGCGTTGACTTCCCGGTGTCCATGGCGCCGATCAGCATGACCGCCGACGAGGCGGCGGCGCGCTCGATGACGTCGGGGGAGGCGGGTCCGGACATTGCGAAGATGGTAGTGCCGGGCCGACCTCGGTCGATCATGACGCGTTGCTCGGCCCGCCGCACCGACGGCGCCCGGCGTCGCCGGCAGCACTAACTTGGCGGACCCAATGTCAGCTCCAATCTCGTTTCTTTCCGACTTCGGACTGTCCGACGAATTCGTTGGTGTCGTTCACGGCGTCCTCGCCAAACTGGCGCCCGACTCGCGGGTGATCGATGTCACCCACGCCATTCCCCAGGGCAACGTCCGGGCAGGGGCGCTGGCGCTCACACGAGCGGTTCAGTACCTGCCGGAAGGCATTCTCCTCGCGGTCGTCGACCCCGGTGTGGGGACCGATCGTCGGGCTATCGCCGCCAGGACTCCGTGGGGTCACTTCGTCGGGCCCGACAACGGGCTCCTCGCCCCCGCAGTCGCCATGGTGGGAGGCGCAAGCGAGATCGTCGCAGTCACCAATCCCGAGGCAAGGATCCCGAGTCCGGGCGAGACCTTCCACGGGCGAGACGTGTTCGGCCCAGCCGCCGCGTTGCTGGCGAGTGGAGAGGCAACGCTGAGTGACCTGGGACCAGAACTCGATTCGGAGTCCGTGATGCCGTTGCTTCTCCCGCTCCCTGAGGTCGATCAGGGCCAGGCGGTGGGTGAGGTGTGGTGGGTCGACAGATTCGGGAACTGTCAGACGAACATCGGGCCCGACGTGCTGTCGGGATTGGGGGCGTCGCCCGGCTCCATGTTGACCGTACTGGTAGGCGCCACGTCCCATGAGCTGCGCTGGGTCGGTACCTACGGCGACGTGGACGAGGGCGGAATCGCCCTCCACGTCGACTCGGCCGGTCTCATGGCGCTTGCCGTTCGAGGAGGATCGGCGAGTGAGGACCTGAATCTCGATGATGGGACCGCGGTCACGGTACGAGTCGCGGTCTGACGAGCCGCCGGTCGTGTGGCGGTCGATAGGGTGAGCGGAGAGACACCTTCGCTATTTGGGTGACACACCATTAGGTTCCCGGAGCCATGCGTCCCGCCACCGCCATCGTCGTCCTGGTCCTCCTCGGCCTCATCATCGCCGCTTTCGGCGCCTGGTGGTTCTGGCTGCAGGGTCAGGTCTGACCGCGACCGGGCCTCGATCGAAATGCTGCCTTTACGAGCGGTGCGAACTCGATGACTCCTTCGGCGATGACGTCGCCATCCCGCCAGCGAACAACGGGGATTCGTATCCCGAAGTCTGCGACCAGGTCGTCGATGGGATCGATGTCGATCTCCGAGACGTCGGCGCGCACGAACCGAGCCGCTCGATGAACGAGTGGCCGGGCGTCGTCACACAGGTGGCATCCTGGTCGTGACAGAAATTCGAGAATGGCCCTCAAGTATTTCCTCCGTACCGCCGAAGGTGTACAGTAGAAGCGGGCACCTTGAGTGCCTCGGCGAGAATGATGGTTCCGCCTTCATACCAAGGGCACGTTCGAACCCTAGGTGTGATTGGATAGCCTCCCAGCCCGCCCCATGGCGGCAACCGGACTCTCGTTGGACGAAGCCCCCTTGCCCCGGGGGCTTCGTCGCTTTTGGCCGGCGTTTTTTCAGGTGGTGACAAAGGTGGAGGCCGCTATGGCGGCCGTCAGCCGGTGGAACCCACCCGTGCTTCACCTTCAGCAGGAACCTCGGCCGGTGCGTCACCCTCGGCGGGTGCTCCACCGTCGGGCGCTGCGACGAGGCCGCAGTCGATGAGGACTTCTTCCGCGTTGCCGCCCCCGAACACAGCCCGCTCGAACGCGACGACCGAGGCGAGTTGTTCCGCCGAGAGTCCGGCGTGTGGCGGCATCCCTCCGGCGATGGGCTTGGCGATGTCACCGTATGTGGTACGACCTTCTGCCTGGAACCCGGCTGAGCCTTTGAGGACCCATTCCTGGTGGTCGGCGCACGCTCCGAAGGTCAACAGGACGTTGGCAAACGCCGGGCCGGTTCCACCTTCACCATTGGCTCCGTGGCATCCGGCGCAGCCGTCGTTGGCGTAGATCTCGCGTCCTTCGACGAGAAACGCAGCGCCGGGTCCGCCCACGCCGCCCCGACCTTCGAACGCGCTGCCGTCGCAGTTCTCCACGACTCCTGTGGCCCGATCCACGGAGAGCTCGAACCCACCCTCGGTGCACCCGTCGGTTTGGAGGTTGGAGCTGAGATACAGCAGACCGAACACGGGGATGATCATGAAGGCAGCGGCGAGCCAGCGAGGCAGGGCACCGCCCGTGCGCTCCTTGAGACCGGCGGTCGGGACGGAAACGACCACTGGGTGTCGCAGCGCTTCTTCGGGACTCACCGTCGTCGGGCCGGGGAGTGGACTCACCACTGCGGCTGCGGGTTGTGTGGCGGGGGTCTCGGCGGGTGGGGCTGGGGTTGCGGCCGGAGCCTCGGAGGCCTCAGGGGCGGGTTCTGGTTGAGTCTCGGCCGTTGGTGTGGGGGCTGGGGCCGGGGTGGGTGCCGGGGGAGCGGATCCGCCTCCTGCCCAGGCGGCGAGGATGTCGTCGATGGAGGCGCCGGTGGCTTTGGCGCGGGCTTCGGCCGATCGTGCGACGATCGTTTCGGGGGCGTTCAGGGCTGCGGCTGCCGCCGCCAGATGCTCACTCATGATCCAGTCTCTTCGTCGGCCGGCACCGCGTTGGTGGCTTCGAGGTATTCAACGAGGTCGCTCAGGTCGGCATCGCTCAGGCTGAAAGCGGGATGCCGACCGGCTCCTTGGACGGTGGCCGCCAGATCGACGTCCCGCACACCCACCGAACTCAGATCCGGGCCGATCCGGCGCGATCCCAGAACCTGATTGGAGTCCGACATCGTGACGCCACCCAGCCCGGCATCGATGACCAGCGGCCGCACCATCTGGGTGTGACAGGCTCCGCAACCGAGAGACTGGTAGATGTCTCGCCCTGCGAGGCCGGCGTCCGTGAGCGCAACCGAGGACGAGTAGACACCGTTGGAATCGGCCGGGTTCGAACCAGCTACCAGCCCTGCGAGGAGGGCGAGCGCCATGGCCGCCACGGCGCCGATCATCACCACGAGGGGACGGTCCTTGGGCGCCGTCAGGATTGGGGGTTCGGCCCGGACGGTTGCCACCGCAACCGTCGCGGGTTGTGTGGCGGGGGTCTCGGCGGGTGGGGCTGGGGTTGCGGCCGGAGCCTCGGTGGCCTGAGGGGCGGGG
>JAOUGY010000350.1 GCA_029865445.1 Acidimicrobiia bacterium
GCAGCCTTGTGGCTGGCAGCTCAGGTCGTCCGGATCGGTGGGCAACCCCAGGGACCCGACGCCATCCTCAAACTGGGCGGGGCACGCACCACGACTGGCGTGGAACCCGTTGGGGCCGACCTCGGGGCCGACGCCGACCTTCTGGCGTCGCTCTACGTCGCCACCACCGAGCGCAGACTCATCGAGTTCACCTATCGCGACCGGCCGAGAAGCCTCGCACCACACGGCCTCGGTCACCGCAACGGCCACTGGTATGTAGTCGGAATCGAAGCGGACTCCGAACGCGTCTATCGAATCGACCGGATGACCGGAATCACGGTCGGCGACGAGGAGCGCGCGTTCGTGCGCACGCCCGGCCTCACCGTCCGCGGTGCGCTCGCTCGCCATCCATGGGAGACGGGAGCCGGAGCCGCGACCACCGTCACCGTACGGTTCGACGCCGACGTGGCGTGGTGGGCGGAGCGTCGCCTCGAAGGCCGCGCCGGGATTCGTCACACGGACGGTTCGGTGGAGGTCGCGCTGGAAGTGAATCACCTCGACGCGTTCCTGGGTTGGGTGCTCTCGTTTGGGGAACACGCCCAGGTCATCGACCCGCCCGCTGTACGCGACGCCCTGGTGCGCCGCGTCGAGGCGGTGACCGTATGAGCTCACGTACCGCGGCCCGCCTCAACCGGATCCTGGCCATGCTCCCGTGGGTGATCGCCCACCCCGGGGCGTCGGTGCCGGATGTTTGCGACCGGTTCGGATACACCCGGAGGCAACTCCTCGAAGACCTCGACCTCGTGTTCGTGTGTGGCCTTCCCGGGTACGGTCCGGGCGATCTGATGGTCGCCTACGTCGAAGACGACGAGGTGGTGGTGGACACGGCGGACTACTTTGCCGGTGCGCCACGGCTGAGCGCGGCCGAGTCGGTGGCGCTTCTCGCGTCCGGGCTCGCCGTGTTGGGAGCCGGAACCGGTTCCGAAGCCCTCGCCACCGCCGTCGAGAAGCTCAGCCGCTCGCTCCTGGCCGACGAGGCCGACATCCTCACCGTCGACGTCGCCCAGGCGGAGCCCGAAATCGCGGGCGTGCTCCGGGCCGCCGCCAACGCGGGAAACGTCGTCGAGATCACCTACACGTCCCTCAGTCGCAATGAGACGACCGTTCGGGCGATCGAACCCTGGTCGGTGTTCACGTCGCTTGGCAACTGGTACGTCACGGCCCACTGCCGGCTTGCCGGCGGAGAACGAGTATTCCGGATGGATCGCATACGCGACGTTCGGCTCACCGAGTTGGAGTTCGAGCCCCCAAGAACCGCACCGATCCCCGAAATCATCTACACCCCCTCCGACGACGACGTCGAATGTGTCATGGATCTGTCGGCCGGAGCCCGGTGGGTTCTCGAGTACTACCCGGTGGAAGTGGTCGAACAGAGCGCCGACGCCACGCGTATCCGCTTCTCTGCCACAGACCCCTCCATTCCGGCCGGTCTGTTGCTCAGGCTCGGGGAAGATGCCCGGCTCATTTCGGGCGACGAGGTGCGGGAGGCGCTTCGACTCCTCAAGGCACAGGTGCTGGCCCGGTACGGATAGGCAACGGTGAGATCAACGGTGCCCCACCCTGGGCAAATGGGCCTTTGGTCCCGGGTGACTACGCGTTATTGGTCCTTCAGGATTCTCGGGCTTTCGCCGATACCCGAAGACAGAAGCGGAACAGCGGAGAGCCGATGACCACCATCAAGACCACGTGTAGCCAATGCGGAGACGTCGAGCTGACGCCCGACGATCTCGCACTCGAGTTGGAGCCCTCGGAGGAGTCCGGGGTCTACCGGTTCTCGTGTCCGACATGCGGTCTCATCGAGCGTCGTCCGGCAAATGCACGAGTGGTGAGTGTGTTGCTGGCGACGGGTGTGGCGTACGAGGTGGTGCGACCCGACCCGATCACCGAGGGGGAGATCGACCGGTTCGTGACGGCCCTCAACTCCGAGATCGACCCCTTCCGTCTTCTCGCCAACTGATCCGACTCTGTGAGCGGCCCCGCCGGGCCGGTCGGACCTCGCCTCCCGGGGGTGGCGAATACCGATCGAACCGCCGGGGCCTTCTCGCGTCTTCGGACGCAGCTCCCACCGCCATCTAGCATGTCGGCGTGATCGAAGGCGGCGAGTTTCTTGTAATCCTGCTGGTGGCGCTGATGGTGGTTGGCCCCGAACGCCTCCCTGTCCTGGCGCGCAAGCTCGGAGGCTGGGCCGCCGACCTCCGGCGTGCTGCGAGGGATTTGCGGGAAGGACTCGAGGCCGAGGTCGGTGATGTTCGCCAGATCGCCGATGATCTCAAGAAGCCACTGCGCGAAATCGAAGACACCGTGCGCTCCACTCAAAAGGTCATCAACGAGGATGTCGCCCCCAAGACGTGGGTAGGTCCCAAGCCGGTGTCGGGCCCTACGCCGGAGGACGCCATGCGCGATCTGGAAGAGATCAATGCCACCGGCGCCCCTCTCACCGAACCCGAAACCGCGCCTGCGGAACCTCGGGCGTCGGGAGCCTGGATCGGACCCCGCCCGTTGCCACCCGATCCGGATGGCGAACAGGCAGAGGCCGGCGGCGCTCCCCGCGGTCCCTGGGTCGGGCTGCGACCGTTGCCGCCTGAGCCGGAGTCGACCGAGGGTGGAGCAGCATGATGGCGGACGAGGACCAGCCGCAGTCTCTGCTTGGTCACCTCAACGAGTTGCGGTCACGCATCGTCAAGATCGCCCTCGGGGTCGTCGCAGCGTCGCTGCTCGCCCTCATCTTCGCCAACGGCCTGAAGGACGTTCTGGCCGCGCCCTATCTCGACGTGTGCAGCGCACCGCCCGAGGAGTGTTTCCAGCTACTCGCCCCAGCCGAGTCGTTCTCGGTGTTGATGCGGGTGGCCGTCTTCGGAGGCCTGATCCTGGCCAGTCCCGTGGTCCTCTACCAGATCTGGGCGTTCGTGAGCCCGGCCCTCACGTCCCGTGAACGCAAATGGGCGATCCCCGTCATCAGCGTATCGGTGTGCCTGTTCCTGCTCGGGGTGGCGTTTGGATACTGGAGCCTCCCTCGTGCCTTCCGCTTCTTCCTCGAAATCTTCGATGACGTCGAATCCCGCTTCCGACTCGCCGAGTATTTCTCGTTCGTGATCCGGTTCTTGCTCGCCTTTGGTGTGTCATTCATGTATCCGGTGTTCCTCTTCGGTGCGTCCGCCGCAGGGCTCATCAGTTCGCGCCAGCTCGCCACGGGACGGCGGTGGGCCGTCCTTGCCATCGTGGTGGTGGCGGCAGCGATCACGCCCACAGGCGATGTGCTGACGCTGACGCTCCTCTCGGCCCCCCTCTACCTCTTCTATGAGATCACCTACTGGCTCGTACGGCTGGTTTTGAGGAAGTGAACGGCACCCGGCATCTCGAGGAATTCCTCACACAGCTCCCGTACGCCGCCGATCCATTCCAACACGAGGCCGGAGAGGCGCTGGCCTCCGGCAGAGGAGTGGTCGTCACCGCCCCGACCGGGGCGGGCAAGACACTCGTGGCAGAGATCGCCATCCACCTCGCCGTCACCGCCGGCCGCAAGGTGTTCTACACGACTCCAATCAAGGCGCTCTCCAACCAGAAGTTCGGGGATCTGATCGGACGCTATGGGTCCGACCGCGTCGGCCTGCTCACGGGAGACAACGTTATCAATGGAGGAGCGGAGATCGTGGTCATGACGACCGAGGTGCTCCGCAACATGATCTACACCGATGCCGAGGTGGTCGACGCGGTCGAATTCGTGATCCTCGACGAGGTTCACTATCTGCAGGACCGATTCCGGGGCGCCGTATGGGAGGAGATCCTGATCCACGCACCGCCCCACGTGAAGATGGTCGCCCTCTCCGCAACCATCGCCAATGCAGATGAGTTCGCAGCCTGGATCGCCGAACGGAGAGGCGACACCGTGCTCATCGTGGAAGAGGAGCGGCCGGTGCCGCTC
>JAOUGY010000351.1 GCA_029865445.1 Acidimicrobiia bacterium
CCCGGGGTTCGGCTTCGAAGACGTGCGGCGCGCTGTTCGGGGAGCACATGATCTGTTGGACGAGCTGGGGATGGTGGCTTGGCCGAAGACTTCGGGCAGCCGGGGTATCCACGTGTACGTGAGACTCGAACCGATCTGGGACTTCATTCAGGTGCGCCGGGCCGGACTGGCGTTTGCGAGGGAGTTGGAGAGGCGGATGCCCGATCTGGTCACGACCAAGTGGTGGAAGGAGGAACGCAAGGGCGTGTTCATCGACTTCAACCAGATGGCACGCGACAAGACGATCTCGTCGGCATACGGTGTCCGTCCCACCGGCTACGTGTCGGCTCCCTTCACGTGGGACGAGCTCGATGACGTCCACGTCGAGGACTTCCCCATGAACACCTTTGCCGATCAGCGCTATGCGGTGGTGGGTGATCTCACGGCCGGGATCGACGACGTGGAGTGCCGGATCGACACTTTGCTGGAGTGGGTCGTGCGAGATCACGAGGAGCAAGGTCTTGGCGACGCCCCCTGGCCACCGCACTACCCGAAGCAGCCCGGGGAACCTCCGCGGGTCGCTCCCTCGAAACAGCGACATGCCGACGACGAGTACTGATCGCGGAGCACCGGAGGACGCACCGATGGACCTTCCAGAGGATGTGGCCGAGAATCGCCGGATGTGGGACGACGCCGCGCCGGATTGGGTCTACTCGTCCCTCGCCCACGTCTGTATTCCTCAGGACGAACGGATGACGTCCGGGCGGGGGACACGGATTTCCCGCCCGGACGTCAGGCTTCACTGGGTGGCAGTGGCCGGCGTCGGTGAGACCCGCCTGGTGCGCCCGCCTCCCCAGGCGGCGCCCACAAGCAGCGCACCGATGACGCCGAACGCAGCGCCTATGGCAGCGACGATTCCTCCCGCGATCCGTAGGGGTGCAGACGGTACGGACACTTGGACGGTCGCATCGACACCGGGGGACCCGTCGGCGTTCATCACGACGGCCGTCCACCTGCCGGGCTCGATGTCCCAATCAACGATGGCACCGACCCCGTCGCTCGACTGGACCCAAAAGTCCTGTTCGGCGGGGACGCCGATTCCGCGAGCGAGGTAGCGATCGACCGCTTGTGCCGGCCCGACACCGACGAATAGGGGCTGGTCGTCGCTCGCCCGGAGCCGGGCCTCGCCGAGGTCGGGCAGAAACACGTGCCGGCTTCCGGCGAATATGTCTACATCTGCCGCCGAGAGAGCCCGCTCCGACGTCGTCACCGCCACCGAGGGGAGGGTCGCCATCCGGTCCCGGGCGGACCACGAGACGAGAGCGATGCCGCTGACGAGGATCGGGACCGCCAACAGGACCGTGAGCGTCCCGATGAACCCTGTGACGAGTTTGACGAATCTCATGCTCGATGTTCCTTTCAGGTGGTGCTGGGTCGCGTCAGGTAGATGCCTGCGCCCACGAGTAGTGCCGCCAACACCAGCGGTGAGGACAGCAAGTTGGTTGCGGAGATGGCCAGAAGCGCGCCGATCCCGATCAGTGCGAGGCCGGCCTTTTTGGAAGGTGAATCGGCGGAGTTGAACCGTCCCATCATTTCGTCGACGGCCGCCGTCTGTTCTCCCTCCTCGGGCATCAACGCCCAGGCTGCGAGATAGGCGATGAGGCCGAACCCGCCGAACGCGGTGGAAACTGCGAAGAAGGTCCGGACGAACCACAGGGGGAGCCCCGTTGCGTTTGCCACGCCGGCTGCAACACCGGCGAGAATCCGAGACTGGCGGGGTCGGGTCCATCGACCCGCGGGTCGCGCCGCGGGTTCGGCCGCGGTCTGGGGTTCGGTCGTGGTTTGGGGCTCTGGCTCGGAGGCCCGGTCGGTCGACTCGCCATCGGCGGAGTCGGGTGTCTGCGGGATCTCCTCGGAAGGGAGATCGCTCGTTTGGTCGTTGTTCAGATCAGTCATGCAGCCATCGTCGAACATCCCGGTCGCCGGCACCATTGGGTATGGCCCCCGCTCGACCCTGAGCGACCCTGGAATCGCTCAGGGGCGAACCTGAGAAGGCTCTCGCCTACCCTCATGGCTCGCATGGACACCTCATCGATGCCCGGACACGTGATTGGGATCGTGAAGGCAGCCGGCAAGGAGTTCGGTGTCGATCACGGCGGGCGGCTGGCAGCCGCCCTCAGCTACTACACGATCTTCTCTCTCGTGCCGATCTTGTTCCTCCTGACCGCCATCGCCGGTTTCGTGTTCGCGGACGATCGCACCCTGACCAGGCTCGTCGATCAGGTGACCGAGGTGGCGGGCGCCGAGGTCGGCGGGATCATCTCCGATCTGCTGACACAGGTCGGTTCCCAGGCGGGCAGCGCTCTCTCTATCGGCATCCTGTTGGCGGCGTACGCCGCGTCAGGGGTTTTCCAACAGGTCCAGGCGGTGCTGGCAGTCATCTTCCATGTGCCCGAAGAGCGGCGGCGTGCCGGGATCGTGGGATGGTTGGTGAAGCGGGGAATCGCCCTTGCCGCGGCGCTGGTGCTCGCGTCTTTGGCGTTCACTCCAATCGTGGCAGTGGCCGCGATCGGATGGCTCTCGGAATTGATGCCGGTTTCTGTCCAGGGGGTCGTGACCGTGGCCGTACCGATCGTGTCGTTGTTGATGTTGATGGTGGTGGTCGCCCTCACGTTCCAGCTCCTCACCCCAGTCGACGTTCCGCGTAAGGCGGCAATACGGGGAGGGATCGCGACCGCGCTCACGGGTGTTGTCGCGGCGGTCGCAGTCGGGTGGTATCTCACGAGGTTCGGGGCGAGCGGCACACTCGGGGCTCTCGGCGGCGTCGCCATCCTGCTCGTCTTCTTCAACCTGATGTGGGTCGTCTACGTCTTGGGGGCGGAAGTGACGAAGGTGTACGCCGACTATCTGACGTTCGGCGACATCAAGGCACCTTCGGAACGGGAGGAGGCGGAGTCGGGGAAAGAGGCCGCCGGCTCAGATCAGCCTGCGTAGGACGCGCCTGGCTATCGGACCGTAGGGAGGGTAGGCCAATCCGGGGTCGGGAGACATACCCCGCCTCAGCACGCTCTTGGGGTTGCTCAGTCGATCGACTCCGGACATCCCCCGGTATCGACCGGTCCCGCTGTTGCCGACGCCCCCGAATGGCAATCGGGGCGCTCCGGCGTGATACATCGTCTGATTGACGCCCACCGCGCCCGATGACGTGCGTCGGATCACCCGGTCGATGGCGGCCTCGTCGGTCCCGAAGACGTAGAGGGCGAGGGGTTTGGGTTGGGCATTGATCGCATCGATCGCGTCGTCGACGTCGCCGACTCCGACGACGGGAAGCAGCGGTCCGAAGATCTCCTCGGTCATGAGCGGGGATTCGGGATCGGGATCGACGACGATGGTGGGTGCGATCGTCAGTGAGTCGGTGTCGTACTCACCGCCGAACACCACCCCATCCTTCGGGATCATGGCAACCAGCCGGTCGAAGTGCCGCCGCGACACGATTCGTGTGTAGTTTCCGGCACGGCGGTCCGGAACCATTGCGGCAAAGGCGTTGCCGAGGTGTTCGAGGAACTCGTTCATCGAAGTCCTCGGTACGTAGATGTGGTCGGGAGCGATGCAGGTCTGTCCGGCGTTGAGGACCTTGCCCTGGGCGATCCTGCGGGCGGCTACCTCGAGATCGGCGGACGGGTCGATGATCGCAGGGCTCTTGCCCCCGAGTTCCAGAGTCACCGGAGTCAGATTGGCGGCCGCGGCCTTCATCACGATCTTCCCCACGCTGCTCGATCCTGTGAACACGATGTGATCGAAGGGGTGGGCGAGGAGTTCCGTCGCCACGTCCTGACCACCCGTGACGACCTGCGTGGCCTCCGGGTCCACGTATCGGGGTAGGAGAAGGGCCAGTGCTTCGGAAGTGGCCGGGCTCAACTCGGAAGGCTTCAAGACGGCGGCGTTTCCCGCCGCCAGCGCCGCCGCCAG
>JAOUGY010000352.1 GCA_029865445.1 Acidimicrobiia bacterium
GCCCGGCGTCGTCTCGGTGTGAAAGGCCATGTCGAGGCCCAGCAGGTGTTCGGCGAGGTCCTCTCGCAGGGCATTGGTGGCGTCCCAGCCGACCCTGGCCCCCAGGATCGCCGAGATCCCTTCAAGCACCTGGGTGGTCACCCCAGCGGCCAGATAGACGAGGCCGATCGTTGTCAACGCCGAAACCTCGGACCCGCCCAACACCGCATCGATGAAGTTGCTGAGGGCGAGTGGAATGACCAACTGAAGGCCGATCGACGCAGTGAGAACGAGCGCGAGCGTGACGACCGCCCGGCGATGTGGCGCCAGATAGGCCGAGAGCGCGGCGCGGTACCCGGGTTGACGAGTGGTGGTCATTGCCACTCCCAGGGTATGCGCCGGCGGCCCGTCACTGTCGGGGCTTTTCGAAGCCCGGTCGAATACACTGCGCCCCATGAAGCGTGCGGCCGTGATCTCGTGTATTTCGATCCTGAGTGTGTTCGCAGCGGCGTGCGGTCCGGTCACTCTGGATCTCCCGGACGAGATCGGCGCCGACTTCGACCTCGACTCGTTCATGGCCGAGATCCGTGATTGCGACAAGCTCCGCGACACCTTCGTATCGGTGGTGACCGAAGCCGCGGACCAGGTGGACCGGCTCGCCGAGGCGTCTGGAGGTCGGATCGACCCACCGGCGCTGCGGGAGAAGATCGAGGCGATCGCCGTCGGTGACTTCTTCAGCATCGCCGAGAAGATCGGGTGCCAGCGCCTGCAAATGCAGATCGACACCGCCGACCGGCTACGAGGTGTCGACCCGGACACCGATGCCGGCCAGGACCTCGTCGACGCCATCCTCGACCAGATCGGACAGCAGGGATAGCTGCACCCCTGTCCTGGCTCACCAGGCCAGCAGCACCACCGCGCACAGGGCCAGGCCGAGCCCGAGCCATTGTCGGGGCGTGACGGTTTCGTGGGCCACGAACCGGCCGAGCAGGACTGTGAACGCCGGGTAGAGCGACGACAACACGACTGCCGAAGTCAACAACCCCCGCTGGACCGCGCCCAGATACAGGGCGTTGGCGATCATGTCACCGATCCCTGCCGCCACCACCGGCGCCAGGGCGCCGCGCTCCGGACGGGCCGCCACCCGCCTCGCAACCACGAACACACCGATCAGCGCCATCGACGCCAGCCGGGCGGGAATCAACGGCCACAGGCCGTCGTCGACGGAGGTGTCCGACAGTGCGATGAAGAACCCGGCAAACCCGAGTCCTGCGATCACCGCATCCCTCAACCCCGAGCCTCGAACCGACCCGGATGCCGAGATGAACACGATCGCCACCAGGGCGAGGACGATGCCGGCCCAAGCGCTCACATCCGGACGTTCGCCACCGAGTACCCCGTACACGACCGGCACGCCGGTCCCCACGACCGCCGAGACCGGCGCCACCACCGCCATCCGCCCTTGGGCAAGACCGTGATACAGGGCGACCAGACCTATCCCGCCGGCCACCCCGGCGATCCCGCCGGCGATGAGACTCGAGCCCGATGACGAACCTCCGATGAGTAAGGCGAGTGCGATCCCGATCGGCACACCGATGACCTGAGACGCCACAACGACCACCGGGGCGGCGAGTCGCCGCGCCGCCAGACCGCCCGAGAAGTCCGAAGCCCCGAAGGCAGCGGCCGCTCCCAGCGCAAGCAGGTCGGCGATCATGATGTGATCAGCGCAATCGCGGCGACGGCCAACCCGGCGCCGATCCAATGCAGGAAGCGGAGCCGCTCCTTCAACACGAGGGCGGCGAGAATCACCGTCGGAGCAGGGTAGAACGACGCGATGACCGCAGCCACCGACAACATGCCGGCCCTGGTGGCGAACAGGTAAGCGATGGTGGCGAGCCCGTCCGCCAAACCAACGGCGATGGTTGCCAGGAGATGGGGTCGCAGTCCCGCGACCCGATACCGACCCCTCCAGACCAGGGCCGACGTCAATGCCACCGAAGACGCTTTGGCCCCGACTGCCGGCCACACACCCGATGTCTCGGGCGCGGACGCCACGAAGACAAAGAAGGCCCCGAACCCGAGACCGGCCGCTACTCCGTAGGAGAATCCTCCCGAGCCGCCCGCTCCCGACTCGGCGGCGGTCAACAACCAGATCGCCGCCATACCGAGCCCGATACCCACAAACACCCTGGCCTCGAGGCTGGAACCTCGGGCCAGATCCACGATCACCGGCACCGCGGCCCCGACCACACCGGCCACCGGCGCCACCACCGCCATCCGGCCGGTGGACAATCCCCGGTACAGCGCCAATCCGCCGACAGCCACCGCCAAACCACCGAGGCCTCCCCAGGTCAGAGCCTCGGCGAGCCTGGTCGGGATCCCCATGACCAGGCCGATGAGCGCCGTCAGGATCAACGTCGCGGCGCCGGATGCCCACACGACCAGTACCGAAGGCACTGACTTCGACACGCGACCGCCCAGAAAGTCACCGGTGCCCCAGGCGAGCGCGGCGAACAACGCGAGCAGCGACGTCACCATTGACGGCAATCTATCGGTCCCGGTCGATCAGCGGAGCGGTTCGAGCTTCAAGATCGAGTCGGTGGTGAGCACGTACACCTCTTTGCCGTGATCCACTCCGAAGGAGACGACCGACCCTGCGAGTCCGGTGGAGTCGGTCCAGTCACGGAGCTCGACGGCTCCGGCACCGTCGAACCGGAAGCTGCGGAGATATCCACCGCAGTAGTCCGAATACAGGTAGTGGCCGGCGAGTTCGGGAATGGCGGTTCCCGAATACACCACTCCCCCGGTGATCGAACAGGTTCCCGCGTCACCGTGCTCCACCTCGAGCACAGGTTCGAGCAGCCCGGATGGGTCGCATTCCGCACGGAAGCAGTGCTTTCCCTCCATCACCGACCAGCCGTAGTTGACACCCTCCGCGAGCGGAGCGACGGAGATCTCCTCGTAGGAGTTCTGCCCGACATCGGCCACGTACACGAGGTCGTCTTCGATCCAGAAACGCCAGGGGTTGCGTAGGCCTTTGGCGAACTTGTCCGCCGTGGCCGAGTCGATGTCGATCCGGACCAGACCGGCGAGCAGGCCGTCAGCCTGACCGTTACCGAACTGGTCGTCGGCACCGCCGCCGTCGCCGAGACCCAGGTAGAGCGACCCGTCCGGGCCGAACTGGATCCATCCACCGTTGTGGTTTCCGGCAGGCTGCGCCTCGCTCAGAAGGATCCTCTCCGAGTTCGCATCCACCACGTTCCCGTCGAATGCAAACTCGGAGACCACCGTGGAGCCGTCGCCGTCCGAATAGTGGAGGAACAGACGATCCGGGTCCGTGGGATGCAACGCCATCCCCAACAGCCCTCTTTCACCGCGGTCGGTCACCTGATCGGTGATGTCGAGGACATCGGTGAAGTCGGTGCCATCGAACGAGGACACAGTGCCTCGTTTGAACGCCACCAGGACGTCAGAGCCTCGACCCGGGATCAGCGCGATCGGGAACGGGAGCCCGGACCGCACCTCGCGATATGCGAGACCCTGCAACGGCTCCGGCGCCACCGTCGTGGTGGCTGTGTCCACCGTGGAAGGGGGTTCGGTCACGATGGTCGTCTGTATGGGAACGCTCGTAGCGCTTGTGGTGTCGGTCGTCGGCGAGGCGTCGGTGGCCGGGTTCGCACACGAAACGGCGGCGACCCCCACGAGCACCAACCAGGCCTTCGCCGACATATGACCCAGGCTAGAGCGTCACGCCCCCTAACTTCGCCGTAGAGTCGACCACCGTGAGTGAGATCAAGAACGACCGTCGCACCATATTCGGCTGGGCGCTGTACGACTGGGCCAACTCGGCGTACTCGACCGTGATCGCAGGCGCCATCCTTCCGGCCTACTTCGCATCCGAGGTGGTGGGCGATGGTGGATGGAACGGCCGATCCGGGGAGACGCTGTGGGCCC
>JAOUGY010000055.1 GCA_029865445.1 Acidimicrobiia bacterium
CGGGGAGCGAGTCCGGGAGGTAGTCGCCCACCACGAGGTGGATGTAGCCGGTTTCGCTCTCTTCGAGCGGTACGGCACCTCGTAGCCGGTCTGACCGGTCGCCGATGAGCCGGGCCGGTCCGGTGGGAAGCGGGCCGCACACGGCCGAGAGAGCCACCGAGAGGGCCGTGACGTGACCGATGTCGTCGTCAGGGGTGAGATCGCCGAGCGCTGAGACGATGGGGTCGGGAAGGCCGATCGCCCGCATGTGGGCTCCGTCCCAGTTCGCTCCCGCCATCAGGTCGGGTCCCGGCAGCGAGAGGGTCCTGGCCGGCGCCCGCTCGGACTTCGGGAGAGCGGCCTCCGACATCTCCTCTCGTTCGGCGGCGGCGAGCATCCGGTCGAACGCACCGGCGACACCTGGCCCCTCGCTGGTTACCTCGGCTTCGATCTCGACAACCTCGCGCGTGAAGAATCCGGCGAACCCGCCCTTTCGGACTCTGTCGGCCCGGACGATCTTCGCCGCCGTACCGTGCTGATTGGAGAGGCGTCCGAGCGCCTCCTCGACGGTGTTCGCCTCGATCGTCACCGTGATGGGATCAGGCAGTGTGAGATGGTTCGCCATGTTCGATCACTCCGATCGGGATCAGTTCCAGGTGTCCGGGGATTTCGGGATAGGCGACGACCGGGAGGTCGACGCCCAAGGAGGAGAGCGTGCGTTGCATCGGCTTGCGGAGGGCGAGGCTGCACACCAGGGCGATGGCGTCGCCCGATGCGGCAGCCAACGCCGCCGCGGCATCTGAACGCAGACGGTCCAGCTGTTCGGGGCCGAGAACCAGATGGGAAGTGCCGTCGACCTGGCGTATCGCCTCGTGATAGGCGGCCTCCAGACCGGGATCGAGGGTGATCACCTTCAGCCTCCCCTGGGGAGCGAGGCGGGCAATGATCGCCGCACCCATGGAAACCCGCGCTGCAGCGACGAGGGCCTCGACCGTCCTCGTCTCGAGGCTCTTGGCGGCGACGGCTTCCACGATTCTGCCGATGTCCCGAATCGACACCCTGTCGTCGAGGAGCCCCCGGAGAACGGCATGCAGCGTCTGTATCGGCAGGACGTCCGTCCCGACCTCGTTGGCCAGGAGCGGCTCGTCGTACCGGAGGCCATCGACGAGCATCGAGACGTCCTGACGACTCAAGAGTTGAGATGCGTTTGTGCGCACCACCTCGGCGAGGTGGGTCACGACCGCCGAGGACCGATCCACGACGGTGGCCCCGGTGGCGGCGGCAGCGCTGCGAGCGCTGTCGGGCACCCAGAACGCTTCCAGCCCGAACACGGGTTCCGTGGTACGCGTGCCGCCCATTGCCTTGAGGTCGGACCCGTCGCCCATGGGGAGGGCCATGAGCTGGTCGCGTGGGGCGATACCCCGACCGACCTCGGTCCCTCTGAGCAGGATCGAGTACGACGACTCGGGAAGAGTGGCATCGTCCCTCACGCGCAACAGTGGGATGACGACGCCCAGTTCGTCGGCGAGCTGGCGCCGCAATGCCCGTACCCGTTCCATGAGGTCGCCCCCCCGCTCGGGATCGACCAGGTCGAGAATCTCGTGGCTGAGATGGAGTTCTAGCGGCTCCACCCGCATCCGCTCGATGAGCGCCTCCGGGTCGTCTGGGCTGGTGCGGATCTCCGGCTCGCCCGGCAACGGAATCTCGTCTTCGACGTCCCCCACCGCCCGTGTCGAGACGAAGAAGAGGATCGCGGCGAGCGAGAAGAACGGGATCTTGGGAAGACCGGGGAGCATGCCCATTCCTGCTATCACCGCGGCGCCGATGCGAAGGGCATCTCGGTTGCCGAAGATCTGGCTACCGAGGTCGGCTCCCACGGAGTTGTCCGACCCGACCCGGGTCACGAGGAGGCCCGTGGCGATCGAGATGAGCAGCGCCGGGATCTGGGACACGAGACCATCTCCCACCGACAGTCGGGAGTACGTGTCCACCGCAGCCGAGAAGTCGAGCCCGGCCGAGCCCAGTCCGATCGCCATCCCGCCGATCAGGTTGACCGTGGTGATGATGATGCCGGCGATGGCGTCGCCTTTGACGAACTTGGAGGCACCGTCCATCGCGCCGTAGAAGTCGGCTTCCTTGGCGATCTTGGCGCGCATCTCGCGGGCCTGGGCCTCGTTGATGAGCCCCGAGCCGAGGTCGGCGTCGATGGCCATCTGCTTTCCGGGCATGGCGTCGAGCGTGAATCTCGCTGCGACCTCGGCCACCCGGCCGGCGCCATTGGTGATCACGACGAATTGGATGATGACGAGGATCAGGAACACCACGAGGCCCACGATCACCGATCCACCGATGACGAAGGTGCCGAAGGCGTCGATCACCTTGCCCGCATACCCGTTCAAGAGGATGAGACGGGTGGAAGAGACGTTCAAAGCCAACCGGGCCAGGGTGGCCACGAGAAGGAACGAGGGAAACACGGAGAACTCGAGCGAGTCCTTGAGCAACATCGCCCCCAGCAGTGCCAGGACCGCAAGCGTGAAGTTGGCGGCGAGCATCACGTCCAACAGCACCGGTGGCATGGGCACCACCATCATGAGGACCACTGCAACCAGCACGAGCGGGGTCAGGAGCTGGGGGCTCAGGCGCTTCTTCATGCGGCTCTCCCACGCCGTCCGGTCCGGCGGTACGCCTCAGCGAGCACGATGGCGGTGGCCTCGAACAGCGCCGACGGGACCATGCCGCCTACCTTGACCCGCTGATAGAGGGAACGGGCGAGGGGCCGGTTCTCGATGACCGGAACACCGTGGCGTGCCGCCATGCGCCGGATACGGCGGGCATGCCGATCGGTCCCTTTCGCGACCACTCGGGGCGCCGGTTCGGGCGGTTGATATGACAGGGCGACGGCGAAGTGGGTCGGGTTCGTGACCACCACGTGCGCCGTGGCGACATTGATGAGGCGATTCCTGCTCATCTCGGCCGCCCTCCTTCTCCGCTGCGCTTTCACGAGCGGATCGCCTTCGTTCGACTTGTACTCCTGTTTGATCTCCTCTTTGGACATGCGCATGCCCCTGGAAACCTTCCAGCGGTTGAACACGTAGTCGGCGACCCCGATGAACAGTGCGAGCAGCGCGGCGCGCACGAGCACGTCCCAAACCACGGCCGAGACGTCGCGAAGGGCCCGGTCGAGGTTGCGGACGCCCGCCAGATCGCGGATCGCGTTCGAGACAGGTCCGTAGGCGATGGCCGCGAACAGACCCAGCTTGAGGGCGGATCGAACAAGCTCCCAGGTCGCGGTGGCCGGTTTCAGCTTCTCGAGGCCGCGTTTGGGGCTGAGATTGGAGAGTTTCGGCTTGGCGGCCTCGGGTGTCAGCACGAACCCGACTTGAGACACCGCGCCGGCGATACCGAGGATTGTGGCGACAGCCAGGAATGGGGCGACGCCGATGACGAACATCGATAGCGCGGTGGTACCCAGCGACTCGAGCGATGGTCCGGACCCGGCGGATCCCAGGAGGTGGCGGGCGTCCTCGAATACGGCTGCGGTCGTTCGTCCGCCGAAGGCGCGAAGAGCCACGAGTGCAGTGACGAACGATGCGGCGATTCCCACTTCGGTCGACTTCGGGATCTGGCCCTTCCGACGCGCATCCCGCTTGCGTTTCTGCGTCGGTTTCTCGGTTTTTTGGGATTTGTCTTCGCTCACGGCATGCCAAACAGACCTGATGGTCGCCACATCCGTGGGCGAGGCTCTCTTCCCTGATGGTCCTCCGGTCGGCCGGTTCGCCGTGGACCTAAGCGCCCCAGTCCTGTCTCCCTGGAGGCACGTGCCGGCGGCGAGCCCGCCGTCCGTTCAGATCAGGAACGAACCACCCGGTAGCGCCACCGAGACCTCGTCGCCGAATGCCGCCGCGGCTTCGGAGTGGGGGCGTTCCGGTTCCCAGTGGCGGGGGATGTGGGTGATCACGAGGCGACCTACGCCGGCGGAGCGCCCGACCTGGCCTGCCTCGGTGGCGTTGAGGTGATAGGGATATCCGAACTCCGCCCGCGTGCCGACGAGCGTCGCTTCGCACAAGAACACGTCGGCTCCATCGGCGATGGCGTGCCAGGTGCCTTCGGGGCCCGTGTCGCCGGTGTACGCCAGTGATCGCCCGTCGGCCTCGAATCGCATGGCCACAGTGTGAACGGGGTGATGCGACTCCCTGAAGCCAACTCGGATCGAGCCGATGTCGAGGACGGTTGCGTCGGCCACTGGGACGAACTCGAAGGTTCGGGCGATGACATCGGTCTGATTCGGCGACACGAACGCGATCATCTTGTCGATCACGGCCTGCGGTGCGTACACCGGCATCTTCGCCCTCGCCCCGATCGGGTATGGATAGGCGAGCGCATGGAACAGGGCAAGCAGGTCCAGGCAGTGGTCAGGGTGTTCGTGGCTGATCACGACCGCGTCCACCGTGTCCAGCTGATCGGGAAAATGCATGAGGGTCCCTGCCCCGATGTCACACCAGATACGGGTTTCTGCGTGGTCGATGAGGTAGCCCGACGTGGCGACACCCGGGGTGGGGTACCCGCCGGCGCTCCCGAGCACGGTCAAATCCATGCGGCGAGTGTACGAGGTCGCCCTCAGTCCTTCTCGGCGAGCTTCCTGAACTCATCGGGTACCCCCCGTCCCGACTCGTCGAGGAGCACGGAGGCTCGGCCGACCGAGTCCTTTCCGAATCTCGCTCGAGCTTGGTCGACTCGTTCGTCGATCATGCGGTGCGCGGCTCCAGATGGGCTTCCGGCGCGAGTGGGATGGCCGGAATCGAACGGGAGTTCCAACTGCAGGGCTTCCCCGGGTTCGAGGTGGGAGACGCTGATCGAAACGAGCGTGACGGGCCCGTCGTGGGACGTGCGGGCCGATGCCAACAAAGGGAGGCTGGCGTGGTGGAGGGCGCCGGTGGTGCTCACCGCCGCCGGAAACGTGACCGACCGAGTGACGCTGGACATGTCGTCGAATCGGACGCGAACGGTGATGGTTCGACCGGCCCGGCCCTTCTTGCGGAGGCGGGCCGCGACCCGGTCGGCGATGCTGAGGAGCGTACGACCGAGAGCAGCATCGTCGTCGAGCCCTCTGCCGAGTGCGCTTTGGGAGCCGACGGATCCGGCGCGGCCGCCCACCGTGACGCGCCGGTGATCGAGGTTCCATGCCAGAGAGTGGAGGTGGTTGCCCGACCCGGCGCCGAGCCAGCGGACGAGGGTCTCTCGGGGCGTGGCGGCGAGCTGACCGACGGTGTGGACACCGTGCGCCGATAGTTTTTCGTCGGTGACGGGACCGACACCCCAGATGACCCGGACGGGGAGCCGGTGCAGCCATTCGAGTTCGGTGTCGGGATCGATGAACAGGAGGCCGTCGGGCTTTGCCTGGGCCGAGGCGACCTTGGCGAGGAATTTGGTGGATGCGATGCCGACGGAGATGGGCAGGCCGACCTCGATACGGACCCGCCGGCGGACTTCAGCGCCGATCTTGCTGGGTTCGCCCAACAGGTGAATGGACCCGGACACATCGAGGAACGCCTCGTCTATGGAGATCTGCTCGACCAGCGGTGTCATGTCGGCACAGATGTCCATCACTGCTTCGGAAAGCTCGGCATACCTGTCGAACGATCCATTCACGACGATCGCCGAGGGACAGAGCTCCAGCGCCCGACGCACCCCCATGGGAGCGGACACCCCGAATGCTCGGGCTTCATACGAAGCCGCAAGCACCACGCCACCGCCGACCAGGACGGGTTTGCCTTTCAGCTCGGGTCGAAGCATCTGTTCGACCGACGCATAGAAGGCGTCGAGATCGACATGCAGAATGTTCGCCTCACCCACAAATCCAGTATCGCGAACCCCTGTGACCGAAATTGCGTACAAGAGTGCCGTATATGGAACTCTCGTACGCAATTTCGGAAGACGTGGGGATCGTGATGAGTGACGGGACGCGCCTGTCGGCGCGAATCTGGATGCCGGACTCCGCTCTCACCGAACCCGTGCCCGCCATCCTCGAATACCTCCCGTACCGGAAACGGGACGGAACGGCCGATCGCGACGCCCTCACCCACCCGTTCTTCGTCACACACGGCTACGCCTGCGTCCGTGTGGACATTCGAGGCAACGGTGAGTCCGAGGGTCTCATGACCGACGAGTACACCGAAACCGAACTTCGCGACGCCTGCGAGGTGATCGCCTGGCTGCGAGATCAGCCCTGGTGCAGTGGTTCGATCGGCATGATGGGGATCTCGTGGGGAGGCTTCAACGCCCTCCAGGTGGCCTGGCGGCGTCCGCCCGGTCTCGATGCGATCGTCACGCTCTGTTCCACCGTCGATCGCTACGCCGATGACATCCACTACAAGGGCGGTTGCCTGCTCGGGGAGAACTTCGGCTGGGCGTCCACGATGCTGTCCTACTCGTCCCGACCGCCCGACCCGGCACTGGTGGGCGAGAAGTGGCTCGAGATGTGGAAGTCCCGGCTCGACTCTCTGCCGTTCCTCATCGAGCCTTGGCTCCGGCATCAGCTCAGAGACGGCTACTGGCGGCATGGGTCGGTATGCGAGGACTACGGAGCCATCCAGACCCCGACGCTGGCGATCGGCGGATGGCACGACGGGTATCGGAACACCGTCGCCCATCTCGTCGAGAACCTGGAACCGCCGACAAAGGGAATCGTGGGGCCGTGGATCCACAAGTATCCCCACTTCGCCAAACCCGAACCAGCCATCGGGTTTCTCCAGGTGGCGCTTCGGTGGTGGGATCGGTGGCTCAAGGGGATCCCCAACGGAGCCGAACACGACCCGGACATGAGGCTCTTCGAGCTCGAGTCGTTGGAGCCGGCCCGGTGGCACGATGAGCGTCCCGGCCGCTGGGTCGCACACCAGACCTGGGGTGAGCCAGACACGAAGACGCTGTTCCTCGCCGGCCAAGCGCTTGCGAACGAGCCGGGACCCGTCGCCGCTGCCGTATCGAGTCCCCAACGCTGCGGCCAGTGTTGTGGCGAGTACTTCCCGATGGCGTTCGGTCCGGAGCTACCAGCCGATCAAACGGACGACGATCGGCTGTCCGTTTGCTTCGACTCCGACGTGTTGGACGCAGGCGTGACGATCAACGGAAGACCCGAGGCGACGATGACAGTATCTGCCGATGTCGACACGGCGTTCTTGGCGCTGCGGCTCTGCGACGTTCGGCCGGATGGCACGTCGGCTCTCATCTCCCACGGCTTCCTCAATCTGACGCACCGTTTCGGGCACGATCGAGTAGTGCCCATCGACGTGGGATCGGTCTTCGAGATCACGGTGCCTCTCGATCACGCCGCGTACACGGTGCCGGCGGGTCACCGTCTCCGGTTGGCGCTGTCGACGACGTACTGGCCCTTCGTATGGCCATCCCCCACGGCGGCCTCGGTTGTCGTGACCGCCGGTCAAGTGACATTGCCGGTCCGTGCGGGCGACGGTGAGTGGCGCTTCGAGCCACCCACCACCGCCCCACCCCGTTCTGTCGTCACGCGGAGAGAACCGTCGAACTCGAAGACGGTCACCTCGACGGACGGCTCGACGGTCACGGAGATCGTGTTCGACTTCGGGGAGGTCGAAGACGTCGAGCACGGACTCGTGGCGGGGGAGCGGTGCCACGAGAGGTGGTCGATCGGTGACGATCCTCTCTCGGCTCGCGTGGACATCGACTGGCGGCAGGTGGGTGGCCGGCCCGGATCCATGTGGTCCACGGACACGCGTTCGACGATGACGTCGGACGCAGACTCGTTCCACGTGACCGCGGTGGTGCTCGCCCGCCTCGAAGGAGAGGTATTCGCCACCCGCGAATTCGAGGCCACCATCCCGCGCGAGGGCGTGTGAACCGAAATTACGCAATTCCGGGACGGGAGAGCGGTCAGCCGCCGAGTCCGCGAACGGTGGTCACGACGATGTCGCGGGTTGCGCTCATCGATGTGTCGATCGCTCCCGGAAAGGCAAGCACCACGAGGGACACGGTTGCCAGTGCCGCCGCGAGCTTCGCCGGCAGGCCGAGGGCGAACACGTTCGCCTGTGGGGCGAACCTCGATGCCACACCCAGGGCCACCTCGGCCACGAGCAGGGCGGCGAACGTGGGGATGGTCAACTGGACGGCGGCCACCAACATCTGCGCCACGAGCGTGGTCGCCGTCTCCGCCAGTCCGGGGGCGAATGACAACGCACCGTCGAGCGGGATGACTCGCGTCGTGGCAGCCAGACCCTCTATGGCCAGACGGTCCCCGCCCATGACGAGCCACAGCGTCATCGCAGCCAGGTTGAACGCCCGACCGAACACCGACACCGATTGGCCCGTGAGCGGGTCGAAGATCTGGCTGGCGTTGAGCCCCGAGTTGAGGTCGATGATCGACCCGGCGACCTCGAATGCGTGAAGCAGGATGCCCGTCAAGAATCCGAGGACGATGCCCACCCCGACGTTGGTCGCCATCGCCACCACGAAGCCGGACATCGTGACCGGCATGGTCGTCGGTTGGGCGAGGGCAAGGCCGATGCCGAACGCGTACGCCATGCGTCCCGACACGGGGAATGCCCGGAGGACTGGCGACGCGGCTACGAAGGCTCCCACCCGGGTGATCGAGAGCACGATGCCGGCCATGGAGGCGACGTCGATCAGCGTTTCCACGTCACATCGATCCGATGCTCTCCCAGAGGAGAGTCGTCCATCCGACCAGTTCGCGCAGCATCCAGTTTCCGGCGAACACGAGGATCGCGGCGGCGGCCACCAGCTTGGGGACGAAAGTCAGTGTCATCTCCTGAATCTGGGTGACCGTCTGGAGAATCGACACGACCACACCGATGATGAGCGTTGCCGCGAGGAGAGGCCCGGCCAGACGTGTGACCAGGTTGAGGGCGCCGAGCAGGATCTCGATGACTTCGACGTCGCTCACAGGTACCTAACCCCCGCCTTGTACGGATGACACGAGCGAGCCAATGAGCAGAACCCAGCCGTCGGCAAGCACGAAGAGGAGCAACTTGAGCGGAAGCGAGATGAATGTCGGCGGAAGCATCACCATGCCCAGCGCCATGAGCACGGTGGAGACGATCAGGTCGATGACGAGAAACGGGATGAAGACGATGAACCCGATGATGAAGGCCGTCCTCAGCTCGGATACCACGTATGCGGGAATGAGGACGGTGGCTCCGATCTCCGCTGGGCTCTCCGGCTGCGGACCCTCCGCGAGGTCGAGGAACAGCCGCAGGTCCTCTTCTCGGGTTTGAGAGAGCATGAATTCCCGCAACGGTCCGTAGCCCCGGTCGTACGCCTCGTCCAGCGTGATCTCTTGGTCGATCAGGGGCTGTGCCGCGTCGTCCCAGACCTGCGTGAGCACGGGTTTCATCACGAACAAGGTGAGGAACAGCGAGATGCCGATGAGCACCGGGGCCGGCGGCGCCGTCTGGATCCCGAGGGCGTTGCGGGTGAGACCGAGAACGACGATGAATCGGGTGAAGCTCGTTGCGAGCAGGAGCAGCCCAGGGAGAAGCGACCCCATGGTCATGAGGAGGACGAGGGAGACCGTCTGGGTCAGGCCACCTTCGACACCGTTGACCTGAACCGAAACCGACGGCACCTCCGGCACGTCCGCCGGGACGGGCACCGAGACCGTGGGCGGCCCCTCCACCACGGTCTGCGCCAGCGCCGGGGTGCCGAGTGCCATGAACGCCAACACGGCGATCGCAATAACGAAGAGGTGCGTGAAACGGTCAGTGGTGCGCACGGCTGGGCCTGGGAGGGGGAGGTCGACGCACTGTCATTTCACGCAGTGCTTCGATGAGGCCCTTCCGTGGCCCGGTTCCCGGAATGTGTTCCGGAGTTTCGTCCGTGATGGTGTCTGGAAGCTCGTCCAGTTCGGTGAGCAGTGTCATCCCATGATCGGTGGCGCCCACGAGGAACCGACGCCCATCCGCCTCGACCACCGCCACGACACCGCTCTTGGTGAGCGCCGTCCGCGACGTGACGCGCAAGCCGGCGCCGGCTGCCGGGCGGTGGCGACGTATCCACCAGATCACGCCGGGACCGACAACAAAGATGAGCAACGTCGGGATGGCGGAGGCAAGGGCGTCGTTCACGGCAGGTCTCCCGCCTCGAGCGTGGCGATCCGGGCCGCCAAGTGATCATCGAGAACCACCACGTCGCCTGTTGCGACGGCCATGCCGTTGACGAGGATGTCCACCGTTGCGTCGATTCCGCGGTCGAGGGCTATCAGATCGCCCGTGGTCAACGCCTTCACCTGGGCGAGCGTCATGGTCGCCCGACCGGCCACGACGACGACCTCCGCCCGGACCCTGCCCAACACATCGATGGGCCGGGCCTCGCCCGGAGAGCGTTCATCGGTCAGCTCGGGGAGCGTGATCGGTGACACGACGGGCTGTGCCGTCTCTTCGACAGGGGTTTCCTCAGTTGCCACACCGATCCGGTCGGCTGCCTTCGGCCGCGATCAAGGGATCACTGAACGATGAGCTCCGTGAGCACCGCCCGCAGAACTTCGCCGTCCGGGAACAGAGCCACCATCGCATCGGACAGGTCGACCCGGAGCCGCTCCATGCCCTCTTGGCTCTGCAGGTCTGCCGACGTGTAGTCGGTCATGATCGTGAGCGCAGCATCGCGCATGAGCGGCACGCGTCCCTGGACGAGCGCCTCGTCGGCCAGCGAGTCGAGGACCACGGCGAAACCGAGCCGTGCGTATCTGCTGTCTTCGTCGACCAGGTTGACGGTGATGGTCTCAACTTCGAGAACGACACCTTCCACCGGGGCGAGCGTGGTGGTTGGGGCGGCGGCGTCGGCGCCCTTGCCGCCCAGGAAGAAGAACATCCCGGCTCCGACTACGAGCGCGGGTGCGACCATGAGGATGATCTTCTTCATCCCCCCGCCGCCTTCGCCGTCCTTTTCCTTCTTCTCTTTCTTTTCCTTGGCCATCTCAGTTCTCCGTTCCTGCGGCGACGATCACCAACTCGACTCGTCGGTTGGCGGCGCGGCCCTCCTCGGTCCCGTTTTCGGCGACCGGGCGATACTCTCCATATCCTGTCGCCGAAAGTCGCGTCGGGTTTATGTCCGACGTCTGGAGAATCTCGAGAACCGCCAGAGCTCGGTCGGCCGACAGATTCCAGTTCGTGTAGCCGTTCTCGTTGAGGGGAACGGTGTCGGTGTGGCCTTCGATGAGAACCTGGTTGTCGAACTCGGTCAGTATGGGAGCGAGGGTGGCGATGATCTCTCGACCCTTTTCGGACAGCGCCGGCGAGCCGGATGCGAACAGCACGTCGTCGGTGGCGATCGACACGGCGAGACCCCTCTCGTCGATCCTCTGTGAGATGGAGGTCTCGAGCCCGAACGATTGCAGATGGCTCACGATGGCCTCCTGCACCTCCGCGAGATCTTCAGCCGATTGGAGATATCGTTCTGTGGTCGGATCCGCGGTGTCTCCGACGGCACGCGGTTGTTCTTGCACGAGTTCCACCGCCTCGACGCCCTCGCCGACCTCGGGATCCGTGAAACCCGAGCCGACGATGCCCGTGCCCATGTCGAGGAGACCTTCCTCGATCGCGGTGTTGTCGAACGGTCCGGCCAGGCCGGCCACGAGGAGCTGGAACTTGACGGAGTCGACCTGGGACATGGCGTACAGGAGCACGAAGAAGGCCATGAGCAGGGTGATCGCGTCGCCGTAGGTTCCCATGAAGCGCATCTCCGCTTCCATGGAGGCAATGTCGACCCGCTTCTCCTTCTTGGCCATCAGGCGGCCTCCGCTCCGCCCTTCGCACGGGCCTGGTGGCCGATGCGCTGGCTCGGGTCCAGGTAGGACTCGAGACGCTCGACCAGCATCCGGGGTGAGGCGCCGGCCTGGATGGCGAGAACACCGTCGGCGATGATCGTCATCGTGGTCATCTCCGCGTTGTTGAGCGCGTCGAGGCGATTGGCGAAGGGGACGAAGATGACGTTGGAGAAGAACACGCCGTACAACGTCGTGAGGAGCGCCAGCGACATGCCGATACCGAGCTGCTCGGGGTCGGACAGGTTGCCGAGCATGTTGATGAGGCCGACGAGTGTGCCCATCATCCCGAACGCCGGGCAGTACCCGCCGATGGCCTTCCACAGGCTGATCTGAGTTTGATGGCGACCATCGATGCCGTCCATCGTCGTTTCCATGATGGCCCGGGCGTTCTCGGCATCCATGCCGTCGACCACCAGCTGGAGGCCCTGCTTGAGGAACGGCTCCTCGATGTCCTTCAGGCCTTCCTCCAGAGCGAGAACCCCCTCGCGCCTGGCTACCTCGGCCATCTTCATCATGATGTTGACCACCCCGTCGCTGTCCGACGGTTTGCCGGTGAGCGCCTTGACGCCGGTCTTGGCCATCGTTGTGACGTCTTTGATCTCGAAGGACGTGATGCCGGCGCCGATGGCGCCGAGAAGGACCATGACGATGGACGACGGACCGATGAGGGGTCCGAAGCTGTTGCCGTCCATCACGGTGGAGGCGACGAGTCCAACAAGGATGAGGGCGATGCCGCCGATGGTCAGCATGGCGAGCCCTCACTTGTTGTGATGCGAGTCCGCATCGTGACACCTCCGTGTGTTCAATCCGGGCCGTCCGATGGCCCTTGTATGACTCCCGTCGGCGCGCGTAGTCGAGAGCTAAGGAATCTCGGGTGTGATCGAAAACACCTGAAGGGTTGCCGCCGGCCGACCGGCGACAACCCTTCAGGAAGCGGACGAGATCAGCGCTTCAGGTTGACGAGGTCGCTGAGGATCTCGTCCGATGCGGTGATGACCCGGCTGTTGGCCTGGAATCCGCGCTGGGCGATGATCATGTTGGTGAACTCGGCAGCCAGGTCGACGTTCGACATCTCGAGCGTCCCGGCCGACAGCAACCCTCGGTTCCCTGTGCCCGGTGTGCCGATGAGGGGTTCTCCGGAGTTGATGCTCTCCTGGAACTTCGATTCACCGAGCCGCATCAGACCGGTCGGGTTGGTGAAGGTGGCGGTGGCGACGGCTCCCAGCACCTTGGTCCATCCGTTGGAGAACTGACCGATGATCGTCCCGTCGTCGCTGATGACGAAGCCACGCATGAAGCCGATGGCGTTGCCGTCCTGCGTGAACGCCGCCATCGACTCGGAACCGCCGAACTGAACGAGCGGGGAATCGGTTGCGAAGTCGAGGTCTATGGACAGCGGTGCGGCGCCGGCCGGCGTGATTCCGGTGAGCGTGCTCGTGGCGGCCGACGTGAGTTGTCCCGCCGAGTCGAAGGTCACTGCCGTGTTGGAGAGAGTCGCAGCCACGCCATCGACCTGGGCAGCGACGTCCCAGTTGTTGTCGGCGGTCTTGGTGAAGGTCAACACCAGCTCGTGCGGATTGCCCAGCGAGTCGTAGATTCCGATCGTGGTCGAGGAGGTCTCGCCGATTGCAACGTCTGCCCTCAGGTTTCCACCGACGGAAACGGATGATGTGACAACAGGATCGATCACCTGGGTCAGCGGCAACTGGATGGGTTCGACGGGGCGGGACATGTCGAGGGCACCGGTGTCGTCGGCAACCCATCCCATGACTCGTGGACCACCCGGTGCGGTCAGGTTCCCGGCGGAATCGAAGCTGAAGTTGCCGGCGCGTGCAAAGGCCCGGGTCCCGTTGTTGTCGAGGATGAAGAAACCATCACCCTGGATGGCGAGGTCCGTGTTGCGGCCTGTCACCTGGCTGGCCCCCTGGGTGAAGATCGCGCCGATCGAAGCGATCTTGACCCCCAATCCGATCTGGATCGGGTTGGAGCCGCCCTGTGTCGCCGATCCAGCCGAAGGTCCCTGCAAGGTCTGATTGAGCGCTTCCTGGAAGGTCACGACGGAGGACTTGTATCCGGTGGTGTTGACGTTGGCGATGTTGTTGCCAACCACGTCCATCATCGTCTGGTGGGATCTCAGTCCCGAGATCCCTGAGAACATCGAGCGCATCATGGTGGATAGGTCCTCCCTGTTGGGGGCCCCGTCCTTGGGAAGTCGGAGATCGATCCGTCGATCTCCTTGTCATTTCAAGTCGTCAGTAGTCGGTCGTGATTCAGTGATTGACGGCGGAATCCGTCATTGTTCTGCCGCAGGGTCAACCTGGACCACGTTCTGGATCGGGATCCACTGCTGGTCGACCTCGAGTTGGGGTCCGTCGACCGTGAATCGAACTCCGGAGACCTCGCCATTCACCCTGGCTCCGTCGAGCCCGATCGCCTCGATGTTCTTGCCGCTCAGCCCAACCGCAAGCGTGAACTGGGTCAGATTCATGAGCTGGGTCTGGGTGTCCGCCATCGTCTGGAGGGTCTCCACCTGTGTGAACTGTGCCGTCTGCTGGAGGAATTCGGTTCCGTCGGTTGGATCCATGGGGTTCTGGTAGCGGAGCTGTGCGACCAGCAGTTGGAGAAAGGCGTCGCCACCGAGCCCGCCGAGGGTGCCGGCCGGGTTCGCTTGTTGCGTCGCTGAGATTCCTTCGATCATCGTGACTCCTAGATTCGGACGCCGGACCGCTCCGGCCGCCTTGGTGGCACCGCGAAGGGCAGGGTCTCGTCGGGCTCGGCATGCTGGTGCCGCTGTTGTGGATTCTGTCCGCTGAGGTCGAAGCCACGAGCGGAGAGGGATCGCTCGAGGTCTCCTACCAACGACGCTGGAGCCGCAGATCCTTCGGGCACGGTGATCCGGACCCCATCGGCCAGGACGCTCACCGTCACCTTGGTCATCCCGGCGTCATCGAGAGCCACCGTTATCGAGCGGGGTGGCGGAGCGGCTTCGAGCCGGCGGATGGTCTCTTCCACCCGACGCAGCGTCGAGACTGGAATCCGATCGTTGAAGGGTCGGTCGAGTGTGGGCGTTTCCCGGGCTCCGGCGGCGTAGTCGGCAACCGGTTGCGCGTCGAACGGCATTCTCTCGGGAAGGCCGTCGACAGCGGCTGGTTCGACCCCGTCTCGAGCGGGCGGAGCGGTCGGTTCGAGCCGGGGTCCCGGTTCCGGCGCGGTGACCACTTCGCCGGCTGGGGGAGAGGTGGGTTGGAACGTCGGTGATGCGGCCTGCGATTCGGATCGCGGCTCCGTCGCGGCGTCGATCACATCCTCGTGCGGTTCGGCGACCGGTGTCGGAGCCGGGACAGGTGAGCGGGTGGCGGTGGGTTCGATGGATCCCACCACCGCGAGCTCGCGAAGTTGCACGGCGTCGTTGGATTCGACGGTCGATGGACCTGCCGGTGTGGCTGCATCGGGGACGGCGGGCGGGTTTCCGATCGACGCCTCGATCGACGCCTCGATCGACGCCTCGATAGGTGCCTCGATAGGTGCCTCGATAGGTGCCTCGATCATCGGTCCGGCGATGGGGGCGCCGTCGGCGTCGACATCCGTCGTGAGAG
>JAOUGY010000353.1 GCA_029865445.1 Acidimicrobiia bacterium
GGTCGACTACTTCGAGGACTACGTGCGCCAGTACACCGATCTGCCGTTCCTGGTCGAGATCACCGACGACGGGCCCGGGCGCATGGTGCGAGCCAACGAACTCGAAGGCTACGAGGACGTGGAACACGGCGACTGGAAGCTGCTCATGTGGGACGACGAGGCCGACGAGCCCCGGATGCCCAACGGCACCATCGGGTATCGATGGGCCGACAAGGACAAGGGCCTGTGGAACCTCGAGCTGTCCGATGCCGTCGCCGGGGGGAAGATCAAGCCCCGCCTGAGCTTCGTCGACCAGCACGACGCCGTCGCCGATGTCGAGCTCGATGACTTCGGAGGTGCGTCCCCGGTTCGACGGTCGGTCCCGGTGCGGACGTTGAGGACGCGGGACGGCGAGATGCGTGTCACCACCGTCTTCGACCTGGTGATGGCTCGGTTCGGGGTCGACAGGGGCCTCGGCGGTTACGACGCCAAGAGCTACGACGACGCCGACGTCCCCTACACACCCGCCTGGCAGGAGAAGTACACGGGCATCCACCGCGACACCGTGATCAAGTTCGCCCGCGAATGGGGCCGCAATGGTGAGCTGACAAAGGGCAAGAACCTCGTCATCATCGGTGCGGGCGCCAACCACTGGTATCACAACAACCTGCTGTACCGGTCGGCGATCGTCGGGTTGATGCTCACCGGGTCGGTCGGCATCAACGGCGGTGGACTCGCCCACTACGTCGGCCAAGAAAAGGTCGTCAATCAAGCATCGTGGAGTTCCATCGCGTTCGGTCTCGACTGGGGGATGGCTCCCCGGCACCAGAACACGCCTTCGTTCCACTACGTCCATTCCGACCAGTGGCGGTACGAGCGCGGATACCGCGAGTACGACTCGCTCCCCGCATCGACCATGGAGGACCGGTTCGATCACACGATCGATCATCAGGCCCGCGCCGTCCGGATGGGCTGGCTCCCGTTCTTCCCACAGTTCGCCCAGAACCCGCTCGGACTGACTTCTTCTTGGCGCCGCGAAGGAGTGGACTCGGAACAGGGACTCGTGGGCAAGGTCGTCGACGGCCTTCGCTCCGGAGACATCCAGTTCTCGATCGATGACCCCGACGCTCCCGAGAACTGGCCCAGGACGTGGTTCATTTGGCGGGGCAACGCCATCGGGACCTCCGCCAAAGGCCACGAGTTCTTCATGAAGCACTATCTGGGTACCCACTCGACGGCGATCGCCTCGGAACCGGACGATCCAGGCGTTGCCGAGGTGACCGTGAGGCCCGACGCCCCCATCGGCAAGATGGACCTCGTAGTCGACCTCAACTTCCGGATGGACACGACGGCCCTGTACTCGGACCTCGTGCTCCCCGCCGCCACGTGGTACGAGAAGGACGATCTCAACACCACCGACATGCACTCGTTCATCAATCCGATGCAGGCGGCGGTGCCGCCAGCGTGGGAGTCGAGGTCTGATTGGCAGATCTTCTTGGCCCTCGGTCGCAAGGTCTCCGAACTGTCCCTCGACCATCTTCCGAACCCGGTGGAGGACGTCGTGATGCTGCCGCTGCAGCACGACACGCCAGATGAGCTCGCCCAGCCCGTGGTCGCCGATTGGCGATCCGGAGAGGTCGAGCCGATCCCGGGCAAGACGATGCCGAAGTTCCGGGTCATCTCCCGGGACTACACGAAGATCGGCGAGAAGATGGCGGCTCTCGGACCCGGTATTCGCGCCAACGGGGTCGCCGCCCACGGTCTCAAGATCCCGGTGGAGGACGTGTACGACGAACTCGTCCGTCGACAGGCTCGCCACAAGGAGGGGACGCCGTCGTTGGAGCGGGATCGGGAGGTGTGCGAGGCGATCCTGGCTCTCGACCCCGCCTCCAACGGTGAACTCGCCTACCGGGCGTTCGAGGCGGAGGAGGCGAAGACCGGACGGTCGCTGAGGCATCTGGGCGATGGTCAACGCGACACCCGCTGGGACTTCGCGTCGATTGTCGCCCAGCCGCGCAGGGTCCTGACGACCCCCACCTGGTCAGCGATCGTCTCCAAGGGTCGGGCCTACGCGCCGTTCACGATCAACACCGAACACCTGGTGCCATGGAGGACGCTCACCGGTCGCCAGCACTTCTATCTCGATCACGAACGGTATCTGGCGTGGGGCGAGCATCTCCCGGTGTACAAGCCACGACCGGATCACACGATGTTGTCCGAAACCGAGCAGTCGCTCGCCGAGGGTCAAGGCGGCCGGATGTTCAACTACATCACGCCCCACGGCAAGTGGTCGATCCACTCCACGTACTCGGAGAACAACCGGATGATGACCTTGTCCCGAGGCGGATACCCGATCTGGCTCAACGACAAAGACGCAGCCGATCTCGGCATCGCAGACAACGACTGGGTGGAGCTGTACAACGACAACGGTGTGTTCGTCCAGCGAGGCATCACGTCGTCCCGGATTCCGAGAGGCACGGTGTTCGTTTACCACGCGACGGAGCGGACCGTCGGAATCCCAATCTCGCCCAGACGAAACAAACGTGCCGGCATGAACAACTCGTTGACTCGGGCCCGCCTCAAGCCGGTGTTGATGAGCGGTGGGTACGCCCAGTTCACGTACTTCTTCAACTACTGGGGCCCGACCGGGGTCAACAGGGACACCTTCGTCTACGTCCGCCGGATCGACCGGCCCGAGTTCTAGGAGGACGACATGCGCGTCAGAGCCCAAATGAGCATGCTGTTCCACCTCGACAAGTGCATCGGGTGTCACACCTGCTCCGTCGCCTGCAAGAACCTGTGGACCGACCGCAAGGGTGCGGAGTACATGTGGTGGAACAACGTCGAAACCCGCCCCGGGACCGGATACCCCACCGGGTGGGAGGACCAGGACCACTACCAGGGCGGATGGCACCGGGACGAGAAAGGGAGGCTGAAGCTCGTCCTTCAGTCCCGGCCCCGAGCCCTGTCCCGACTCTTCTTCAACCCGGCCTTGCCCGAACTCGACGACTACTACGAACCGTTCACGTTCCGGTATCAGGATCTGTTCGATTCACCGCAGGGTGAGCACCAACCCACCGCCCGACCGATCAGCCAGATCACCGGTGACGAGATCGAGATCAAGACCGGGCCCAACTGGGATGACGACCTCGGAGGCTCGGACCTGTACGCCCGGAACGACCCCTCGCTCGAGGGGCTCGACGACGACGTGCGGGCCCAGATGGAGGAAATCGAGCGGGTGGTCTTCAACTACCTGCCCCGGATCTGCAACCACTGTCTCAATCCGGCCTGTGTCGGCGCCTGCCCGTCCGGGGCCATCTACAAACGGGCCGAGGACGGGGTGGTGCTGGTCAACGAGGATCAGTGTCGGGCCTGGCGGATGTGTGTGGCCGCGTGCCCCTACAAGAAGGTGTACTACAACTGGGCCACCGGAAAATCCGAGAAGTGCATCCTGTGTTTCCCGCGCATGGAGACCGGCCAGGCCCCGGCGTGCGCCCACTCCTGTGTCGGTCGGATCCGGTACATGGGGGTCCTCCTCTACGACCAGGATCGCATCACCGATGCCGCCGCCGCCCCTGAGGGCGAGCTCCTCTCAGCCCAGATGGATGCGATCCTCGACCCGTGGGATCCGAAGGTCGTCACGGCTGCCAAGGCGGCCGGAATCGACCAGGATTGGATCGACGCCGCCCGACGGTCCCCCGCCTGGAAGTTCGTCAAGGAGTGGGGTCTTGCTCTCCCGCTCCACCCCGAGTACCGGACCGTGGCCATGATGTTCTACATCCCGCCGCTGTCTCCGGTGGTTTCGACCATCGAGCGCAACCTGACACGGCTCGATCTTCCGGCCGAGAGGGTCGACTTCGAGCTGTTCGACGAGTTGGACAAGGCCCGCCTGCCGGTGGAGTACCTGGCGAACCTGTTCTCG
>JAOUGY010000354.1 GCA_029865445.1 Acidimicrobiia bacterium
GTTCGAGGCCGACATCGGACGTCTCGCCGCATCTGGCATCACCAAAGGCTGCAACCCGCCCACCAACGACCGCTTCTGCCCCGACCAGCCGGTGACCCGAGGACAGATGGCCGCATTCCTGGCTCGAGCGTTCCAACTGCCGGATGGCGACGGTTCGTTCGTGGACGACGATGGCTCGGTCTTCGAAGCCGACATCGAACGCCTCGCCGCATCTGGCATCACCAAAGGCTGCAACCCACCCACCAACGACCGCTTCTGCCCCGATCAGCCGGTGACACGGGCAGAAATGGCGACCTTTCTCGGTCGCGGCCTCCATCTGGACCCGTTGATTCCCCCACCCCCTGATCTTCCTGCTCCGGGGAACCCTTCGGGTACCGCCGACGTGCCCTCGGACGCGCAGGCGGAGGACACTTCTAGCCCGGACCACGTCGTGGGGTCGGGTACACCGGCCTCCTGCACATCGGGTGCCCTGGTGACCGCAGTGGCGCAGGGGGGCACGATCGTCTTCGACTGTGGACCGGATCCTGTGACGATCGAGATGACCGCAACCGCCCGGGTGTTCAATGACGCCGATCCCGATGTGGTGATAGACGGTGGGGGACTGGTGACCCTGTCCGGTGGGGGCGAACGACGCATCGTCTACATGAACACGTGCGACCCCGCCCTGGTCTGGACGACACCCCACTGTGACGATCAAGATCACCCGCGGCTGACTCTTCAAAACCTCACGTTCGTCGACGGCCATGTCGCAGGCACGGAACTGGATGCCGGCGGAGGGGCGGTGTATGTCCGGGGCGGTCGAGTCAAGGTCGTCAACTCACGGTTCTTCTCCAACGCCTGCACGGCAACAGGACCCGATGTGGGGGGAGGGGCAATGAGGGTGTTCGACCAGTCTGCCGATCAACCCGTATACATCGTGAACTCGACATTCGGGGGTGCCCCGGAGCTCGCAAACGAATGCTCGAACGGCGGCGCTCTGTCCTCCATCGGGGTTTCGTGGACGATCCTCAACAGCGTGTTCACCCACAACGACGCCCTCGGAGTAGGTGCCAATCCGGCCCGACCAGGTACCCCCGGCGGCGGGAACGGTGGGGCGCTCGCCTTCGACGGCAACGACTTCGACGTGGTGATCGCCGGGTCCATCCTGGAGGACAACCACGCCAACGAGGGTGGGGGAGCGGTCTTCTTCGTGAGCAACAACCGGACCGGCACGCTCCGGTTCGAGGACTCCGAGCTTCGCCGCAATCCTTCAGACGGGTTCGAGACCATCCCTGGGGTGTTCTATCTCGGCTCGGGGCCGATCCAGATCGTCGGGTCGGTGATCGAGTGATCAGGCCGGATTGGCCACCAGCTCGAGATCGAACGACAGGTCGCTGCTCCGCGGCGAATTTTGATGGACTTCCACCGCGATCACGTTCCGGCCCGGAACCAGCACCGAGGGTGGAACGGCAAAGCTGAGCCAGGCGTTCTCGGCGTTGCCGTTGACACCGGACGGCGCCCACGTTTGGTAGGTGACGACCCCCAGTCCGACGTTGTCGCGCGCCACCTCGACGCCGTTGATTCTGACGAGCACGCCATCGTCACGTTTGACTCGAAGTTCCAACTCGGAGACGCCGGCCACGGAGGCGATGTCGAAGTCAGCCCGGAAGTATGTGGTGGCGTGGAACGAACGGGGTGGGCCAGAGGCCACCACGGTGACTTCGTCGCCGTCTCCATACCCGAGTTCGCCCAAACCCGTGGACCACGACCCGTCGTCGAACGCTGGGGCGAACCATGCGGAACCTTGATCCGACCCGTCGTCGAGGTACCGCCACGCCGAGCCGGCACGAACCAGAGCGATGTCGGTGGCCGGAAGAGTCACGGAAACCGGACTCGAGGCGGACCGATGTCCGGCGGCGTCGACGGCACTCACCACATACTCGTAGGTCGCCCCCGGAGTGAGCCCCTCGTCGAGAAACACGGTCTCGAGGGTGGAGCCGACGTTGACGCCCGCTCTGGAGACCTCGTAGCCGATGACCCCGACGTCATCCGTGCTCGCCGACCACGCCAGCGAGACCGAAATTGCACCGACCGGCACCGCGTTCGAGATGGAGGGCGACGACGGTGGAGTCGTGTCCGGCGCGGTCGAAATCACTACCGCCTCCGACCAACCACTCAGGTTGCCTGCAGGGTCAAAGGCGGCCACCCGGTACGAATACGTCACTTCAGGAGCAAGTCCTACGTCGATCGCCGCAGGCCCCGTCGCCACTCCGACCTCAACGCCATCGCGCTCGATGCGGTACCCGGCAACCATGTCGTCGTCGGTGGAGACGTCCCACACGAGCGAGATCGAAGTCGACGAGACCGATACAGAATGGAGGCTCCTGGGGGTGGTAGGTGGGTCGGAGTCGGGGAGGGATGGTGTTGTCACCGTCAACGGAGGCGAGGCGGCTCCGTAGTTTCCGGCGTCGTCGTGTGCTCGTACGGCGTACACGTACTCGGACTCGGGCGCCACGGTCGGGTCGGTGTACGAGAGCCCTGCGGTGGCGGCCAGCACCAGACCGTCACGGGTGATCTCGTATCCCGCGACTCCGACGTCGTCGATGGCAGCGTCCCATTGCAGCGTCACACTGGTCGCCTCGACCACCGAAGCCGTGACGGAGGTCGGGATGGTTGGGGGCGTCTTGTCGGCGGTGGTCGAGAATGTCGCGGACGGTGAGACCGGGCTCTGGTTGCCTGCCGCGTCCGACGCCTTCACGGCGTAGGTGTGTGCCGTATCGGGAGAGAGCCCGGCATCGAGATACCTGGCGACCGGGGAGGAGCCAACACCCACACCATCCCGGTAGACCGTGTACGTGACGGCGCCGTTGTCGGTGCTGGCCGGCCAGGCGAGTTCGATGGTGGTGGCCGAAGCCGAAATCAGTTGGGGGCTCCCCGGCGCCGTCGGGGGCGTGACGTCCTGATCCGCCGGGAACATGGCCACGCCGGCCGTGGGGACCCCCGACACGGTGGTGAAGGTACCGCCGGCCGCCACACCGACAGGAGATGCATCGAGGGTCCACACTCCGAAGAACGTGTCGATCGACGGACGAAAGCCCGGATCGAGCGCTCCCGTCTGGGAGTCCGCAGCGAGCAATCGCACGCTGGTGTCCCCGTCGAACCCTTCGTGGAAGCCGAAATACACGGTGCCGTTCCGGTACGTGACGGCCTGGGCATCGCCCATGGCCACCTGGTACCACCTCCGGACACCGGTGTCGGCGTCCCAGGCCTGTGCCCGGTTCTGGGAGCCGGCGATGGCTGCGAACACGCCGGTGCCGGACGGCTCGGCATCCACGGCCAGGACCGCCGCGCCCACGCTGGCGAGAGCCGGCCCGTTTGCGGCCCCGGTGTTCGGATCGATCTCGGACATGAATCGTCTCGCGGTCCCGCCGATGGCCGTGAACGCACCACCGGCCCACAACCGTCCGTTCGCAACCGCCAGCGCCCGAACCGTGCCTTCCCCACCCGCCTGGAAGTAGGGGTCGGGCGCACCAGTGGCAGGGTCGAGTTTGGCGAGCCTTGCGGCTGGGACGCCGTCGACGGACGTGAAGGCGCCGCCCACGTACAAGGCGTTGTGCTCGGCGGAATAGGCGAGCGAGTAGAGGATCGCATCCGGGTCGGGATGGAACGAGGGTCTGAGGGCGCCCGTAGCCGCGTCGACGGCGGCAACGCGACGTTGATAGGTGCCTCCGATCGTCGAGAAGAACCCACCAATCCACACGGTGGTTCCGTCGGAGGCGATGGCGCGTACGGTGTTGTTCGTGTCGGCGCGGAACGGCAGGATCTCACCGGTTGCGATCGAGATGGCAGCGACGTTCGCCCGTGGGGCCGTAGATGCGCCATTGGCGCTCCGCATCTGGGTGAA
>JAOUGY010000355.1 GCA_029865445.1 Acidimicrobiia bacterium
CATGGCGACCGGCCTTCTCCTCGGGGCGGGTGAACGGCGCTCCTCCGGTCTTTCGGGAGTGACTGAGTGTCAACAGCGCGTGGAGACCTGTCGTATGACTGCGCCCGCCCTTGCGTGCGAAGGGACACTGAGAGATCGTCGATTTTCGCCCAGGTGGGAGCAACCGGGTTGGCCGACCTGGCGGGTACCACCCGAGTGTCCCGGGGAGTGCATCTTCATCGACCCATGAGCCTGCGAATGGTCCGGGGACCTGACGTCTTCGGTCGCCTCGATGTGATCGGTGAGCGACACGACACGTTTGGGGAGAGTACGGTCGGAGGGGAGAGAGAAGGCGGTGACGGACATGAACACCCACCTCAGACCGATCGAGCGGAGGATCCTCGCCATGCGGAGTGAGGGTCTCGCGTTGGAAGAGATCGCCGGTCGAATTCGCCGCAGCGCAGAGCACGTCGACCGGATCGTCGGCTGGACCGGCGTCCCGCGCTCGGGCCCGGCTGTTCGCCGATCGCCGCGGCCGATGGAAACGCGGGTGCTGGCTTTGCGGGAACGCGGGGAGTCGCACGAACAGATCGGACGCAGGTTTCGTCGGAGCCCGGAATTCATCCGACGAGTCGAGGGTATGGCCCACTACACATTGGCCCGCCAACTGCTGTCCTGATCCGGACGCCGGCGGACCCGAGGTTGCCCCGTCGGTCATCGGAAGGCCTCCGAGATGATCGCGCTGCCCGACAGCTATCCGACGGCGCCGGCCTTGGCCATGTTGATCTCGATGAGCCGGTTCATCTCGACGGCGTATTCCATCGGCAGTTCCTTGACGATGGGCTCGATGAAGCCGGCCACGATCATCGACTTGGCCTGTTCCTCGGTCAACCCGCGGCTCATCATGTAGAACAGCTGATCGTCTCCCACCTTCGAGACCGTGGCCTCGTGCCCGATCTGGGAGTTGGATTCCTCGATCTCCATGGTGGGGTAGGTGTCCGAGCGGGAACGTCCGTCGAGGATCAGTGCGTCGCACCGGACGAAGGCCTTCGAGCCCTCGGCGGCGGGCTCGATCCGTACCAATCCCCGGTATCCGGCACGGCCACCGTCCTTGCTGATCGACTTGGAGGTGATGAGCGAGGTCGTGTTCGGGGCGACGTGCACCATCTTGGCGCCGGCGTCCTGATGCTGACCGTCGCCGGCGAAGGCGATCGAAAGCACCTCACCGTGGGCGCCCTCCTCCATCAGCCAGACCGCCGGGTACTTCATTGTCAGCTTCGAGCCCAGGTTGCCGTCGACCCATTCCATCGTGGCGTTCCGGTAGGCCGCCGCTCGCTTGGTGACGAGGTTGTAGACGTTGTTGGACCAGTTCTGGATGGTCGTGTACCGACAGCGTCCGCCTTCCTTCACGATGATCTCGACCACGGCGGAATGAAGAGAGTCGGACGTCCACACCGGTGCGGAGCACCCTTCCACGTAGTGCACGAAGGCGCCCTCGTCGACGATGATCAGCGTGCGCTCGAACTGGCCCATGTTCTCGGCGTTGATCCGGAAGTAGGCCTGGAGGGGCTGGTCGACGACCACGCCGGGAGGCACGTAGATGAACGAACCCCCTGACCAGACGGCCGAGTTGAGCGCGGCGAACTTGTTGTCGTTGGGCGGGATGATCGTTCCCAGGTACTGCTGAACGATCTCGGGATAGTCGCGGACCGCCGTGTCCATGTCACAGAACAGCACGCCGAGACCTGCCAGGTCGGCACGGTTGCGGTGATAGACGACCTCCGACTCGTACTGGGCCGTGACGCCGGCGAGGTATTTCCGTTCGGCCTCGGGTATGCCGAGCTTCTCATAGGTCGACTTGATGGATTCGGGGACCATGTCCCAGTCCTTGGCCTGTCCCGCCGTGGGTTTGATGTAGTAGAAGATGTCATCGAAGTCAATGTCATCGAGCGAGCCGCCGCCACCCCACGTGGGCATCGGCTTGGCGAGGAACCGCTCGTACGCCTTGAGGCGGAACCGGAGCATCCATTCGGGCTCGTGTTTCATGAGCGACATCTCGCGGATGATCTCTTCGCTCAGGCCCTTTTTCGGCTTGAACACGTAGTCGTCTTCGGTGTCGTGCCACCCGAGCTTGTAGGCGCCGAGATCGATGTCAACGACTGCCGTCATGTGTTCAACTCACTTCCCTTTCGGCGTTCCCGCGCTGTTCGTGACGGGCCAGAGCCGGTTGATGTCGATACCCATGGTCGAGCACGGTCGGTCCTCGATCTCCCTTTCAGGGAGACGGGAGTAGGCGACGCCTGTCGGCATGTCGCCTCCCGTGAACCGAAAGGTTCTACTGAACGTTGGCTGCGGACCGATCGATTCGCTTCAGCTGATCGCGGTCGCTCATCGTTCGCCGTCTGCGGGCCCGATACACCAGGCCGAACAACTCATCGAAGATCACCCCGGCCAGCAGCGTTCCGAGAATCACGACGATCAGAGGCGTCGAGAACTCCCAGCCGAGGAAGGCGATTGTCGTGCTGGCGGTGTTCTGCGCGGCCAGGATGAGCACGGCAATTGCCGCCAGGACGCCCACAACAAGGCCCCAGAACAGCCCCGTCCCGACGAACACGCGCTCGCGGGTCACCGCCGGAGTGGGCTTGGTCTCAGGCTCGGGAATCGGTGGGATCGGAACAGCTTCCCGGTCCACGCCGATGTCTGTGTTGGTCATGTTCGAATCCTCTCATGATGTGCGCTCGGCGCTCCGAGGGCACATGTCGGCCCTTCAGCTCCGTACGTCTGGGGTCACGGCCGGCTTCTGTGCGCGATCGCCGCGGTCGCTGCGCCTCCGCAGCCGCGTGACGAAGGCGACGATTGCGGTACCGACCGCTGCCAGACCCATCCACTTTTTCTTCTGATCGCTCATGTCTCGTCTCCTCGATCGTGAACCTACTTTGAGAGCATACTTGATCTCTAATTAGATAGCGAATAGTCTTCGGTCGCAGTCGAAAGGAGGCAGACGTGAGCGATCGTGTCGACAACGTGCTCTGGGAGTGGAAGCGGCGACGACCTGACCTCGACACGTCCAGCCTCGCGGTCGTGTCTCGTGTCCTCAGGGCGTCGCGTCTTCTCCAGGAGAGACTCGACGACATCGCAGCAGCGTACGGCTTGAGTCACCAGGGCGATCTCGACGTTCTCACCGACCTGTATCGCGCTGACCTCGACCGTGGGCTCACGCCCACTGAGCTCGCCGAGGCCCTCCTCCTGACTCCCGGGGGCATGACGGTTCGGCTTCATCGCCTCCAAGCCGCCGGACTGATCAGTCGTACCCCCAACCCTCACGACGGCCGGGGCGTTCTCGTTCGCCTCACGCCGGCCGGAATCGATCTGGCCGAACACGCACTCGTGACGCTTCTCGACTCCCAAGCCACCAGCATTCGAAGTCTGGGGCCGGGCGAGCGCAACGAACTGGCCGACCTTCTCCGAATGCTGCTCGTGGGACTCGGCGACGTTCCCGCATTCCGGCCACCAATCACGGTCGAGAGACACCGCCCATGAGGCGTCTCAGAGTGGCGGGAGGTGAACCTGGGGCGTGCCTGGGCCGCCGATGCAACTCTTTTCGCCTCGGTTTGGTCGGGCTGCGGCCACCGGTTGGCGCCATCTGCGACTGCGCCCGTTCTCCGGTTTCTGTTGCTCGGCGACGTCTGGGGTCGCAAGGCAGAGATCCCACTCTTGATATCGGGCCGGGTCGACCGGACCGGATGGAAGGTTGGCGTGCTCCTCGAAGAACCGCTCCATGCCGGCGGGTGTGAGCAGAACGAGTATCCGCGATGGTCGGTCTTCGAGATTCTGGAAGCAGTGCGCTGTACCTCTCGGCATGAACACGAATGCTCCTGGCCCACCTCGAACAGCTCGTCGT
>JAOUGY010000056.1 GCA_029865445.1 Acidimicrobiia bacterium
TTACGGCCCGAGCGAAACGAGGGCCCCCATTCTCCCCCCTCCCGGCTCCGCCGGACTCCCCCCGCTGGGGGGAGAAACACGAACCCCCAACACCCCGCCGCCAACGAGTCTCCTCCCCCAGCGGGGGAGGTGTCGCCGCAGGCGACGGAGGGGGAGCCTCAAGTACCAAGTACCAAGTACCAAGTACGGCCCGAGCGAAGCGAGGGCCCTCAGAGTACGGCTTGGAAGAACCGCTTCGTCTCGTCGAACTGCGGGGCGGCGAAGATCTCGTCGGGAGGGCCCTCTTCCAGGATCACGCCGTTGTGGAAGAAGATGACTCGATCGGCCACCTCCCGCGCGAACGCCATCTCGTGGGTGACCACCATCATCGTCTTGTGGAAGTCGGTCGACAGGCTCTTCATCACCGCCAGAACCTCACCGGTCAGCTCGGGATCGAGCGCCGAGGTGGGTTCGTCGAACAGGATCACGTCGGGTTCCATCGCCAGCGCTCTGGCGATCGCCACACGTTGCTTCTGTCCACCCGACAATCTGATCGGGTGCTGTTCGGCCTTGTCGGCCAAGCCAACCTGTTCGAGATACCGCATCGCCTGGGACCGCGCCTCCTCCTTCTCCATCTTCTTCACCGTCACCGGGCCCTCCATGACGTTGCCGATGGCCGTCATGTGGGGGAACAGCTGGAAGTCCTGGAACACCATCCCGGCGTGCATCCGCAGAGCCCGGATCTGGTCCCGGCGTGTGCGCGTGGGGAGACCCGGCCCCAACTTCATCCCCGCCACTTCGATGGTTCCGGCCGTCGGTTCCTCCAGGAAGTTGACGCACCGGAGAAGGGTGCTCTTCCCAGAACCCGAGCGTCCGCAGATGACGACGACCTCCGCCTTGTGGACGTCGAGGTCGACACCCCTGATCACCTCGAGGTCGACGAACGTCTTGCGGAGACCCTCGATCCGGACGACTGCTTCAGCCATGGGCGGCCGCCTTTCTGACGGGTTGACCCTCTCGGGTATACCCGGTACCCATGCGGCGTTCGAGCTTGCCCTGGAAGTACGTGAACACGGTCGTCAGCCCCCAATAGAGCAACGCCGAGACGATGAAGGCTTCGAGGTTGCGGTTGTCGGCCCGCCCCAGGAGCTGCGCCTTGCGAAACACTTCGAGCTGGGAGGCGGTCGCTCCCAGGAAGCTCACGAGAGCTGTGTCTTTCATCATGGCGATGAACTCGTTGCCGGTGGGTGGGATGATCACCCTGATCGCCTGTGGGAGCACGACCCGGCGCATAGTCTGGGCGTAGTTCATCCCGATTGCGCCGGCGGCTTCCGTCTGGCCTCCCGACACCGACTGGATACCGGCCCGGAAGATCTCGGTCATGTAGGCGCCGTAGTTCAGACCGAGTGCCAGAATGCCCGCCGGGACCGCATCGAGAATCAGGAGATCTCCGAGCCAGTCGGGGCCGGCCCGGCCCATTTGGGGCAGGGCGAAGTAGATGAGAAACATCTGCACGATGAGAGGTGTGCCCCGGAAGAACGAGGTGTAGAACCCCGTGAGGCCGAACGCTATCGGGTTCTTCGACAACCTCCCGAGGGCGCCGAGGAGCGCCAGCACGATGGCCAGGATGATCGCCGCCACCGCGATGAACACCGTCGTACGGAGACCGGTGGCGATGAACAGGAAGTTCCGTCGCATCCAATCGGTGTCGAACCGCGCCAGCGCGAACACCACGCCCATCACACCGAAGATGACCGCCCAGACGATGACGAGTTTGCGACGGAATGGGATGGAGGCGCTCTTGAGTGCGAGCGCCTCCATCCACGATGGTGTCGTCATCCGTTCGACTTGGTCAGGTCGGCTCCGTACCACTTCATCGACAGCTCACTCATGGTCCCGTCGGAGTGCATCTCTTCGACGATCTTGCTCACCTCGGCCAAGAGGCTGGCGCCGTCCTTCGTCGACGCCTTGTCGAATGCCACGGCGAGGGGTTCGAAGAAGATGGGATCTCCGACGATCTTGATGGGCGAACCATCGGCGATCGCGCCTTCGACGGTGGGGGTCGCCGAGATCATGGCATCGAGCCGGGCGCCGTCACCGACCGAGAGGTCGGCGATCACCGTGCTGTCGGTGTCGTAGGTGACGATCTCGGCGTCGTCGATCACGAAGTCGAAGGTGTACCCCGGGATCTCCAGTGTCTTCTGCAGGAACAGGTCGTACGTGCAGCCACCACAGGCGCCGACCCGTTTCCCGTCGAGGTCGGAGTCGGTGTTGGTGATGGTGGTGTTGTCGGCGTGCACCGCCACCGATGCCGGTGTGAAGTAGTAGGCGGGTGCGAAATCGAGCACCTCGGCCCGCTCACTCGTCACGGTTATGGAGCCGACCGACATCTGCCATCTGTCCTGCCAGTTGCCCGACGTGATCGCCTCCCACGCCGGCGTCTCCCATTGCACTTCGACGCCGAGCCGGCTGGCGATCTCCTCGGCCACCTCGATGTCAAAGCCCTCGTACTCGTTGGTGGTCGGGTTGAGTTCTGACTGCGGGGGGTAGGCGGGGTCCGTGGACACAACGATGATCCCGTCGGCCTTGATCTGCGCCAGCAGGTCGTCTCCGGAGCCGGCCTCGCCCCCGTCGGATCCGCCCCCGCACGCGGCGGCGGCGAGTGCCATCAACGCGATCAAAACGATCGATCGCTTCTTCATGAATCCTCCTCGTGGCTCATCCGGCGAGTGTATGCCGACATCGACGAGCGCGCCCTGGCTGAGCCGCTTCTTGTGGCCGCCTTGGGCCGATTGGGGTCATCTCCCGGTCAGAGGCCTTCGGTGTATCGAGCCGACAGTGAGGAGGCGGGTTCTCAGATGTCCTTGTGGTACGTGCCGAAGCGATGGACGATGCTGAAGCCGAGACTCTCGTAGAGGTGGTACGCCCCATTCGGGTTCTCGACGTGGACGCCGAGGGCGGCCTCGGTCATCCCGCGATCCTTCAGCTCTCGGAGGCTCTCACAGATCAGCGCTCTCGCCACCCCCTGGCGTCGCCACTTGCGACCCGTCGAGATGAACTCGGTCCAACCACGTTCACGCCCGAAGGCCTCGTTCTCCTCGCGGTCGATGAAGCTCTTGACCTGACCCGCCACCTCATCGCCATCCCAGGCGATCTTCCACAGGCTCTCGTCCCGGTAGGGGAACTCGAGAAACCATTTCCAGTTCTCTTCGGTCCACTCGGATTCGCCCCAATGGTCCCGGAACGCCTCCCGGTCCGCCTCCCAGATGGTGCGCAGGTGATCCGGTTCGACTGCCCGTACCTCGAGCCCCGCCGGGAGCGCGGCGTCGGGAATGTCTTCGAGATCTGGCCGCACCATCGAGGCACCGTAGGTGACCCGGGTGTAGCCCCGCTCTTCGAGCAAGGGCGCGAGGCCCACTTTGGGGCCGGCAGGGGCTTCGACAGCCCAGATTTCGATCTTCTTCTCGCTTGCGTCCTCGTGGGAGGAGGCGATTTCGCCGATGCGGGTCTCGAGCCAGCTGAGCATCGGGGCGTACAGATGACGATGTTCCCCGGCCGTCCGCAGCAATGCGAAGTAGGCCCGATGCTCACCGATCACGTCCCGCCACTCCGTCCGCCCATAGGCGACGGACTCGCCATCGTGATCGACGATGAAGATGTCGCGGTCCGGGTCACAGTTGTTGAGATGGGCGTAATGGGCGTCGATGTCCTCCACCGAGACCACCTCGTCGACCCCGTCGGCGGCTGCGTCGGCCGTGCTGATGGTGGCAAGGGCGGCATGGTCGACCGCGCCCCGATAGTTGCGCGCCGCGTACCCGGTGGGAAGCCCTTCGATCATGTCCGAAGGCTACGAACGACGCCCCACCGGTGCGGGCGAATTACCGGACCCCGGCCCACGCAGCCTTTTGACGCACCGTTCGCAGCAATATGCTGCGAACGGTGCGTGAAAACCGGTGTGGCGGCGGCCCTCAGTCCTCCGAGATGGAGGTGGCAGCCATCTCGGCGATGTCCGCCACCACGCCCTCGTTGGCGAGGGTGGTCACGTCGCCGAGTTGACGATGCTCGGAGATGTCCTTCAAAAGGCGACGCATGATCTTGCCAGACCTCGTCTTCGGGAGGTCGGGGGTGAACACGATCGACTTCGGTTTGGCGATCGGCCCGAGGCTCGTCGCCACGTGATCGCGCAGTTCCTTGATCAGCGCTTCGTCGCCTGTGACGTTGCCACGCAGGGTGACGAAGGCTGCGATCGCCTGTCCGGTGAGCTCGTCTTTCCTCCCGACCACGGCGGCCTCAGCCACCTTCGGGTGCGACACGAGTGCAGATTCCACCTCTGTCGTCGAGATGTTGTGACCCGACACCAGCATGATGTCGTCGACCCGGCCGAGCAGCCAGAAGTACCCGTCGTCGTCGCGCTTGCATCCGTCGCCGGGGAAGTACTTCCCGGGGAACTTCGCCCAGTAGGTCTCCACGTAGCGGGCGTCGTCACCCCAGATGGTCCGGGCCATCGACGGCCACGGGCGGGTGAGCACGAGGTACCCGCCGCCGGGGATGCCCACCGATTCCCCCTGGTCGTCGACCACGTCGGCGCCGATACCGGGCAGCGGCCGGGTTGCCGACCCCGGCTTGGTGGCGGTGACCCCGGGGAGCGGCGAGATCATGATCCCGCCGGTCTCGGTCTGCCACCACGTGTCGACGATCGGGCAACGTTCGCCGCCGATGTTCACGTGGTACCACACCCACGCTTCGGGGTTGATCGGCTCGCCGACCGTCCCCAGGAGCCGGAGGGAGGAGAGGTCGTGGCGGGCCGGATACTCGTCACCCCACTTCATGAAGGCCCGGATCGCGGTCGGCGCCGTGTAGAAGATCGTGACCTTGTAGTCCTCGATGATCTGCCACAGCCGGTCGAAGTCCGGGTAGTTGGGCGCTCCCTCGTACATGACCCCGGTGGTGCGGTTGGCGAGCGGCCCATAGACGATGTAGCTGTGACCGGTGACCCAACCGATGTCGGCGCCACACCAGTACACGTCGTCGTCGGCCTTGAGGTCGAACACGAAGGAATGGGTGGTGGCGACCGAAGTGAGGTAGCCGCCCTGGGTGTGGACGATGCCCTTGGGTTTGCCGGTGGTGCCAGAGGTGTAGAGGATGTACAGGGGGTCTTCGGCGTTGAGGCTGACCGGTTCACACACGGTGTCCTTGCCGGCGACGAGGTCGTGGTACCAGATGTCCCGGCCGTCTTCCATGGTCACGTCGTTGTCGGTGCGCTTTACGACGATGCAGTGCTCGACACCGGGAGTGCGGGCGAGCGAGACGTCGGTGTTGGCCTTGAGCGGGACGACGTTCCCGCCGCGCCAGGCACCGTCCTGGGTGATGACCACCTTGGCGTCGGCGTCGATGATCCGATCGGCGAGGGCGTCGGAGCTGAACCCTCCGAAGACGACGGAGTGGACGAGCCCGAGCCGGGCGCACGCCAGCATCACCACGGGCAACTCCGGGACCATCCCCATGTAGACCGCAACCCGATCGCCCTTCTCGAGACCCAACGACTTCAGGCCGTTGGCGAACCGGCACACCTCGTCGTAGAGGTCTTGATAGGTGAGGGTGCGGGTGTCGCCCGGCTCACCGACCCAGTAGTACGCGACCTTGTCGGCGGACGACGCCAGGTGGCGGTCGAGACAGTTGTACGAGAGGTTGAGCTCTCCGTCGGAGAACCACTTGTAGAAGGGCGGGTTGGAGTCGTCGAGCACCTGGGTGGGCTCTTTGAACCAGGTCACCCGTTCGAGCGCCTGCTTGTGCCAGAACGCCTTGAAGTCGGCTTCGGCCTCCTCGTGGATCCCGGGTTGGGCGTTCGCCTGAGCGGTGAACGCCTCGGATGGTGGGAACAACCGGTCTTCACGAAGCAGGTTTGCGAGCGTTTCGCTCATGACTCCTCCTCTGGCACCTGTCTGGGTCTCTCACGATGAAAACACACACCGGCCGTGAATGTCGGACGGGACGTGCGTAATGACCACCTCCCCGACCCTCGCAGCCGGCGCCTCCGCCCGCCAGGTCGAAAGGTCACATCTCTGGAGTCGGTCCTGGAGGGACGGGAGTCGGGCGAAGAGTCAAAGCACTGTCACCGCGCTCGGTGGGTCACCAGATCCGTCACATGTCGCGGAGTGCGCTGTACCGGCACATCGCCGAGCGGGAACTCAGTGGAGTCGGTAGATGTCCTCGCGGTGCCCAACGCGGAGCACGATGACCTCTCGCCGGTCGTGGTCGATGCGGTAGAGGATGCGGTATGTGCCACGTCGGGCACTCCACACGCCCTCCAACTCGTCACGCAGCGCCGCTCCCACCCGTCGTGGGTTGTCGAGCAGCGGACCCGTCATGAAGTCGATGACGGCGAACGCCACGGCTTCGGGGAGTGTTTCGCGGATCGCCCGCGCCGCGGGCGCGGTCACCACGATGTCGTACCGAGATTCGGTCACCTGGGCCGAAGCGCTTTGACGGCTTCGACCCCGCGCACCACATCGCCTTCCAGATAGGCACGGTGAGCTTCAACGAGCTCAGTCACCGCATCCGAGTCGCCGAGCACCGCAAGCGTCTCTTCCAGAGACTCCAGGTCTTCTGGGCTGATCAGTACGGCGGCCGGGGTCCCGTTCTTGGTCACGACGACGCGCTCGTGGTGCGCTTGGACGCGCTCGATGAACTCGGAAAAGCGGTCACGCACCGTCCGCAACGATTCACTCGACATGGGCACAATTGTGCCACACTCGGCCACCGTTGGGAAGACCCACGCCGTCGCCAGATAGATATCGACCTTGATCACGACACGCCATCAAACCCCACCCACCGCGACGTGTATTCGACGCCACACCCCAGACACGACAGACGTAGTCACCGGGATACTCACCGAACCAGTCGGACCAGGATGAGCGTTTCAGTGGGCAGAGCTGAGAGAGTCCTTCCGCGGGCGGTCTATCGAGGTTCCCGCTACTGATGACCCCGGCCGATGAGTCAAACCAACCGGGGGGCCACGACGATCTATGTGCAGACCGAAATGTGCGATGGGTACCGGCTCTCTTGGCGACAGCCCGCCGCCCGAAACGGCACAGCGAGACCGGAGCGATACCGGCGGCGATCTCAGCTCCAGAGTGAGGCGAGTGGTGTTGCGATCACACCTGGTTCGACCTCGAAGGTGTCCTTGCCGGTGTGGAGGAGCACGACTGCCGTGACCGCCGTCCCGAGCTCAGAACGGAACCATCGCAGATTGCGGGCGTCATGGCGCGTGGGATTGGCCGGCGCTTTGATCTCGATGGCACACAACCGGCGTGCACCGAACTCGACAACGAGATCGATCTCCTGTCGGCCCCCGCCGGTCCGGAGACGGTGGAGACCCGAGGCGCGGGGTCGCGCAACATCGACTCGAGCACCCGTCGGCCATACGTGGGACGTAGCGTTCCATACCAATGACAGCTCTGCGCGGTCTCGAGTATCACTTTGGTGCACGGTCGCAGTCCTGCACTGGGCGTGGAGGCGAGAACCGAGGCAAGGGGCGACGACGGACGGTTCGGACCGTCGCCCTTCTCCACGAATCCGAATCCCGGATCGAAACCGCGACCGACCTCGGCCGCCCACCCTATCCGAGGACGTGTCGTCCGCGCTTCGATGGCAGAGTGAAGAGCCAGCACCCGGGGAACCCGGCTTCTGGATTGAGACGCCCTCACGCCCTGACCTGACGTTCGGTCGCAACTTGCTCGACGTCAGTCGACCACCGAGGGGTCGCCGATCTTGGTGGCGATGGCGTATTGGTAGGCGGCGAGCGCTGACCCGACCGAGGCGATCTCGCCGGCGGCGATACGGGCCGCCTCGTCGGAGATCGGTTGCGCACGGGTGGCCTTGATGTGGACCTCGGCGACCCGTTCGGCCATGAGGAACCAGCCGATGGCCTCCTCCACCGAGCGACCCACCGTCAAAGGACCGTGATTGCGAAGGAACGCCAGCTTGGCGTCTCCCAGCGCGACGGCGATCCGCTTCCCCGTCTCGACGTCCATCACCTGGACCTCCTCTCCTTCGAAGATCGCCTGGTCCTCGAAGAAGGCGGTCGCCTCCTGACAGATCATCCGGAACGACTCGACGTTGGCGGCCCACGGAGTCCCATACGGGGTGTGGGTGTGAGCGGCGCACACCACGTCGGGCCGCGCCTCGTGGACGGGAGCGTGAATGTGATAGGCCGTCGTGTTGATGCCCCCCGAACCTGCAAGGAGATCACCGCCGGGACCCACGAGCACGAGGTCGGCGACCGTGGCTCGATTGAAGGCAACCCCGTATCCGAGCAACCAGAACGCATCGGTCCGCTCGGGGTCGCGAGCTGTGATGTGCCCGTCCCCGAGCACGCCCCATCCGAAGGCCCCGAACAGGCGATACGACAGGGCGACCTGGCGTTTGCGGTGCGCCCGAAGCTCCTCGGCGGAAGAAAACGCCGGCTCGGCGCTCACGTCGGCGGCCCACGGGGGGAGGTCGGCAGTCATGGTGCTCCTCAGGTGACGGGTGTGCGGGGTGCTGCGAGCAACCTTCGCACCATCGGTTCGAAGAACTCGAGCGACTCGGTCGGGTAGTCGGGATCGAACGACACCTGGTCGTAGTCCTCGCAGAACGCCACGGTGCGTTGGTAGAGCGGATGGTCCCGGTGGATGTCGCGGGCGTCGGGATCTCGCCCGTAGTGGTGGGCGTAGTACTTCTCCTGGAACAGGCCGTGGTGCTTGATGATCCAGTACGTGTCCTCGGAGACGTAGGGCCGGAGCATGGCGGCTGCCACCTCGGAGTGATTGGCGGGAGACAGCACATCCCCGACGTCGTGTAACAACACCGCCACCACCATCTCCTCGGACTCCCCCGCCCGGTGGGCGCGGGTGGCGGCCTGCAGGGAGTGGCCGAGGCGGGTGATCTGGTATCCGGTGTGATCGTCCATGGAACGGAGCCAGTCGAGCACCCGGTCGGGGAATCGGGACAGCTCCTCGGCTTCGTAGACCGACAGGAGGGCGTAGTCCTCGCCGGTGCCGTCGGACATCTGGGTGAACGTGACAGTGCCGTTCATGATTCTCCTCGTCGTCGATCCAACGCTATTCGAACCGCGCGGCCGGAGACGACGCCCGGCCCGGGTTTCGTACCCGCGCCGCGTGTGACGAGTGTACAGTTTCCGTGTTACCAGACAGAACGTTCCGTCTATTGGAACGCCGTCGGACGGAGACCCATATGCGCGAGGAAGCACAGTGTGTGATCGTGGGCGGAGGCGCCATGGGCGTCGGCCTCCTCTATCACCTGGCACACGAAGGCTGGACCGACACGGTCCTCGTCGAAAAGGGTGAACTGACCTCGGGGTCCACGTGGCACGCGGCAGGGCTCGTACCCCACTTCATCGGGTCGCTCAACATGGCCAAAGTCCACGCCTACGGCGCCCAGCTCTACACCGCCCTCGAGGCCGAGACCGGGATGGGGACCGGCTGGCACGGCTGCGGTGCGGTGCGGCTCGCCACCAACGAGAACGAGGCCGACTGGTTCCGGTACGTCCACGGAATGCTCGACCTCGTCGGCGTCGAATCCCACCTGATCGGCCACGAGGACATCCAGCGCCTCCACCCGCTTCTGGACCTCGAAGGTGTGGTGCTCGGGTTCCACACGCCGAACGACGGCTGGACCGACCCCTCCATGGCCACCAACGCCATGGCCGCCGGCGCCCGTCAACTCGGGGCCGAGATCTCGAAACACAACCGGGTGCTCGACATGAACCAGCTCCCGGACAGGCGGTGGGAGGTGATCACCGAGAAAGGGCGGATCGTCGCCGACCACGTGGTCAACGCCGCCGGCCATTACGGACCCCAGCTCGGGGCGATGGTCGGGCTCGACGTTCCGATCGTGTCGATGATCCACCAGTATGTCGTGACCGAGGCGATCCCCGAGATGGCCGCCCTCGACTTCGAGGTGCCGGTGGTCAGAGACCCGAGGGCGTCCTGTTACTACCGCCGCGAGCACGACGGGTTGATCATCGGGCCGTACGAAACCCAGGGATCCGAGTTGTACGGGATCGACGGGATCGACTGGGACCTGACCTTCTACCTGACGCCCGCCAACGTCGAAAAACTCCTCCCCTGGCTCGAACTCGCCGGGCGGCGCATCCCCGCATTCCAGGAGGCCGGGATCAAGAACGTCGTGTCCGGGCCCATCACCCACACCCCCGACGCCGGTTACCTGATGGGACCAGCACCCGGCCTCCACAACTACTGGATGTGTGTGGGCGCCTCCATCGGCATCACCCAGGGCCCGGGCGCCGGGAAATACCTGGCGCAGTGGATGGTCCACGGTCAGACCGAAATCAACGTCGCCGAGATGGACCCCCGCCGCTTCGGGCCGTACGCCCCCGGCGATTACCTGATCGAACGGTCCAAGGACGAATACCACGAGATGTACCAGGTGCGGATGCCGGGCGAATACCGGTCGGCAGGTCGGCCGGTGAAACAGACCCCGCTCTACGACGCGCTCGCCGCCAAAGGGGCCCAGTGGCAGGAGGTGTTCGGATGGGAGCGGGCCCAATACTTCTCCCCCGACGGTTCCGGCGAGAAGCACTCCTTCCGGCGCTCGTCGGCGTTCGAGATCGTGGGCGATGAGGTGCGGGGCGTCCGGGAGCGGGTCGGCGTCGCAGACCTCACTGCGTTCTCGAAGTACGAAGTCACCGGGAGTGGAGCCGCGGCGTTCCTCGATCGGATCTCGGCCAACAAGCTGCCGACACGAGATGGCGGGATCCGCCTCGTGCACATGCTCACCGATCTGGGCGGCATCGAGTCGGAGATGACGATCACGAGGCTCGGACCGGATCGGCTCTACCTCAACTCCGGAATCACCCAGCAGATCCACGACCTGGACTGGCTCACGGCTCATGTCGACGACGGCGAAGACGTCACGGTCACCGACGTCACCGATGAACGGGGGATCCTGGCGGTCACGGGCCCTCGATCCCGAGAGCTGCTGAGCCGCATCACCGCCGCCGACCTCACCAACGATGCCTTCCCATGGCTGACAGGACAAGAGATCGACGTCGCCGGCGTCGGGTGCATCGCCCTCAGGGTGAGCTACGTCGGAGAGCTGGGATGGGAGCTGCACATGCCCCTCGACCGGCTCCCCGACGCCTACGCCGCCATCTGCGAGGCGGGCGCCGACCTCGGACTCGTCGACTTCGGGAGTTATGCGATGGGGGTCATGCGCATCGAGAAGGCGTACAAGGCGATGGGGTCGGAGTTGACCACGGAGATCACACCGGTCGAAGCGGCGATCGAGCGGTTCGTCGCCTGGGACACCGAGTTCAAGGGCAAGGCGGCGGCTTTGGAAAGACGGGGCGGTGAACTGTCGATGATCTGCGTGTACGGCGAATTGGACGCCAACGGGGCCGACTGCCGGGGCAACGAACCCGTCCGCGACGGAGACCGGATCATCGGGCTGTCGACATCGGGCGCCTACGGTCACACGGTCGGCAAGAGCCTCTTTTTCGCCTACGTCGAACCGGGTTACGCCTCACCCGGGTCCACGTTCGAGATCGAGGTGATGGGCGAGCGCCGTCCGGCGACCGTTCTCGCCGAACCCGCCTGGGACCCGTCGAGCGAACGGTTGCGCGCCTGATGACCGAAGATCGACGTCGTCCGGGAGGTCGGGCGGCCCGAGTGGCGGCGAGAGCCGCCGGGCTCGAGCGCGACCTCCGGCCCGTGAGACCCGGCCTCACCGGAGGGGCGTACCGCCCGCTGACCGAACGGGACATGCAACAGGTCTTCGACACGGCCCTCGACCTCCTCGCCAACGTCGGAATGGGATCTCCCATCCCCGCATTCATCGAGGTCGTCACCGCCGCCGGCGGCAGCGTCGACGACCACGGGCGCCTCCTGTACCCACGCCACGTCGTGGAACGCGCGATCGAGACCGCCGCCAAGTCGTGGGTGTGGCACGGGTTCGACGAGGACCAGTCGATCGAACTCGCCGACAACAAGGTCCACTTCGGGACCGCCGGGGCCGCGGTGCTGATCCTCGACCACGCCGACCAGACCTTCCGGCATTCGAGCACCCAGGACCTCTACGACCTCGCACGCCTCGCCGACACGCTCGACAACATCCACTTCTTCGCCCGTCCCGTGGTGACCCGGGAGGCCGCCGACAGTCGGGAGCTCGACATCAACACGGCGTACGCCTCGATGCTTGGGACCGCCAAGCCGGTGGGGACGTCGTTCTTCCAACCCGAGCACGTGTACGAGGTCGTGGAGATGTTCGACATCGCCATGGGCGGCGAAGGCGAGTTCGCGAAGCGCCCCTTCGTGTGTGCCAACAACACGTTCGTGGTGCCACCGCTGCGTTTTGCGGTCGAGTCCGCCGAGTGCATGGTGGCCCAGGTGCGGGTGGGCATGCCGATCAACCTGCTGTCTGCGGGTCAGGCGGGGGCGACATCCCCCGCCCCGCTCGCCGGGTCGCTCGCCCAGGCGCTCGCCGAATGCCTGGCCGCCCTCACCGGGGTGAACCTGCTCTCACCCGGACACCCGTGCGTCATGGGGTTGTGGCCGTTCGTGTCCGATCTGCGCACCGGGGCGATGAGCGGCGGGAGCGGGGAAGAGGCGGTGCTGGCGGCGGCCGCCGCCCAGATCGCCAACTGGCTCGGTCTGCCCTCGGGGGTTCCCGCAGGGATGGCCGACTCGAAGATCCCCGACGCCCAGGCCGGACACGAAAAGGGCCTCACCATTGCGCTGGCCGGACACGCCGGTGCCAACCTCGTCTACGAGTCCGCCGGGATGCTCGCCTCTCTCCTCGCCTGCTCACCCGAGATGCTCGTGATCGACAACGACCTGCTCGGAGCGGCCAACCGAACGATCCGCGGAATCGAGGTGAACGCCGACACCCTCGCCACCGACGTCATCAAAGATGTGGTGTATGGGGCCGGGCATTTCCTCGGGCACGAACAGACCCTCCGGCTCATGCAGCGGGAGTACCTCTACCCGATGGTCGGCGACCGGCAGAGCCCCGACGACTGGCTCGACGCGGGCGGCCTCTCGGTGGCCGACCGGGCACACGCCTACGTCACCCGGGTGCTCGAGACCCACGTTCCGATGCATGTCTCGCGCCAGGCCGACGACGAGATCCGGCGAAGGTTCCCCATCCTGCTGGCCGGCCGGCCGTGACGGCGTCAGGACATCCGTTCTTGGATCGTGGCGGCCGCCGTGGCAACCGCCTCGCCGATCTCGCGAGGGTCGGCATCGCCCGGGAATCGATAACTCGGCCCGTACACCGTCAAGGCGCCGATGGCGACGCCTTCGAGGTCACGAACCGGCGCCGCCACCCCGTTGATCTCCTCGTCGAAGTCTCCGAAGGTCCACGCGTATCCGTCGCGGCGCGCCCGGACCACTCGGGATCGCAGCGCCGCTTTGGTGGTGATGGTCCTGTCGGTGAACGCCTCCAACCCACGGTCGGCGAATTCGTCGATCTCCGCATCCGACCATGTCATGAGCATGGCGTACCCCCCGGCCACCGTGTGAAACGGGAATCGCAACCCTGTCCAGTCCCGCGTGTGGACCGAGTTCCCAGACGGGATGTGGTCGAGATAGAGCGCCGTGTCGCCGTCGGGCACCGTCAGTCCGGCGCTCTCGCCCAGCGAATCCGTCAATTCCCGCAGCACCGGTCGTGCGAGGTCGCGGAGCGAAATCGCACCGGTCGCCTTTCCGGCGAGAGCGATCAACCCACTTCCGATGGCGTACCTTCCCCCGTCGTCCAGACGTTCGACGGCACCCACCGATTCCAGGGCGGCCAGCAGGCGGAAGACGGTGCTCTTGGCGAGACCGGTTTCACGAGCGATCGCGCTGATGCCGAGGCTCTCCCCGGCGTCGCGCAACGCCCCCAACACCGCAAAGGCCCGGTCGATGGCTTGCACAGTTCCCCGATCGTCTCTTCCTACGATCCGATTCTAACTATTGAAACGTTCCATCGTTCGGAACGGCCTGGAGGTGCTGAGTGACCGCGCTCCCCGAACGCAGCGAAGTCGTCATCGTGGGTGGAGGCATCATCGGATGTTCCGTCGCCTACCACCTGGCCCGGCGCGGGGTCACCGACGTACTCGTGCTCGAACAAGGACAGCTCACGGGCGGGACGACGTGGCACGCCGCCGGGCTCGTGTCCCAGCTCAAGTCCTCGCACAGTCTCACCAAACTCGCCACCTACTCGGCCCGGCTGTTCGAGGCGTTGGAGGACGAGACTGGACAGGCCACCGGGTACCGGACCGCCGGATCTATCTCGGTCGCCGCCGATCAGGAACGCTGGGAGGAGATCCTGCGCGGCATGTCCATGGCAAAGACGGTCGACGTGGACATGCGCATCATCTCGATGGACGAGCTCCGCGACTTGTTCCCTCTCGTCAACACCGAGGACCTGGTAGGCGCCGTCCACATCCCGGGGGACGGCCAGACCAGCCCGGTGGACACCACCATGGCCCTGGCCAAGGGAGCCAAGGACCGGGGCGTCCGGATCGTCGAAGGTGTCGCCGTGATGTCCCTTCGGGTCGAGAACGGGCGCATCGTCGGAGTGGAGACCGAGGCCGGATACGTCGAATGCGAGACCGTCGTCCTCGCCGCCGGAATGTGGACCCGGCACCTGGCGGCCACCGCCGGGGTGAATGTGCCCCTCCAGGCCTGCGAACACTTCTACATCGTCACCGAACCCATCGAAGGCGTCCGGCCCGGGATGCCCACGATGCGGGATCCGTCGAACTACACCTACTTCAAGGAAGAGACCGGCAAGATCATGGCCGGGTTCTTCGAACCGCGCGGGAAGGTGTGGAAACCAGCAGGCATTCCACGTGACTTCAGCTTCGGCACCTTGCCCGAAGACTGGGACCACGTCGGACCCATCTTCGAGAAGGCGGTCCACCGGGTTCCAGCGCTGGGCGAGGTCGGACTCCAACTCTTCTTCAACGGCCCCGAGGCTTTCACCCCCGACGGGGTGTATTACCTCGGAGAGGCACCCGAGGTCGACCGATGTTTCGTGGCGGCCGGGTTCAACTCGGTGGGCATTCAGTCCGCCGGCGGCGCCGGATGGGTGCTCGCCGACTGGATCCTCGACGGGCACCCACCCGTCGACCTGTGGCCCGTCGACATCCGCCGCGCCCAGCCCTACCAGCGCGACCAG